>NZ_QKSJ01000021.1:0-28098 GCF_003234135.1 Curtobacterium sp. MCPF17_018
AACGGCAAGGTCGCCGCGGCCAACGCGTTCCTGTTCGAGCTGCACGGCGGCTCGCTCAAGCCCCTCCAGCTCGAGGGCGACAACGCCATCCTGACCGGCACCACCGTCCACGTCAGCGAAGACGCCGCCGGCCTGCTGAACAAGACCTTCGGCACCGACGCTGTCAAGCGCGGCCTCCTCGTCGGCACCGCCACCATCACCGCACAGATCAAGTAACACCTGCCGCAACACCGCTCGACACGAAGAGTCGCTCCGCCGATCAGGGCGGAGCGGCTCTTCGTCGTTCGCGGTTCCGCACCGGTACTGCTTCTCCCAGTGGCCGAGCCTACGATCGAGCGAATGCCCGCTCCTCGCTCGACCCCCACCGACGACCGACCCGGGCCGGACGACTTCATCCGCGTCCGAGGCGCCCGCGAGAACAACCTGCGCGACGTCGACGTGGACATCCCCCGCGACCGGATCGTCGCGTTCACCGGCGTCTCCGGCTCCGGCAAGTCCTCGCTCGCCTTCGGCACCGTCTTCGCCGAGGCCCAGCGCCGGTTCCTCGAGTCCGTCGCGCCGTACGCGCGGCGGCTGATCGCGCAGGGGTCCACCCCGCACGTCGACTCGATCACCGGACTGCCGCCCGCCGTCGCCCTGCAGCAGCGCCGCGGCGCCCCGAGCTCCCGTTCCACCGTCGGCACCATGACCACGCTGTCGAACTCGATGCGCATGCTCTACTCGCGTGCCGGCACCTACCCGTCCGGCGCCGACCGGCTCGAGTCGGACTCCTTCTCGCCGAACACCGTCGCCGGCGCCTGCCCCCGGTGCCACGGCATCGGGACCGCGCACGAGGTCACCGAGGCATCGGCCGTGCACGATCCGTCGCTGAGCATCCGCGACGGCGCGATCACCGCCTGGCCCGGCGCGTGGCAGGGCAAGAACCTGCGCGACGTCACCGCCGTGCTCGGCTACGACATCGACCGCCCGTGGCGCGAGCTGTCGCGCAAGGACCGCGACTGGCTGCTCTTCACCGAGGAACAGCCCGTCGTGCAGGTGCAGCCGAAGCGCGACCGCGTGGCCAAGCCCTACAAGGGCCGGTTCTGGAGCGCCCGACAGTTCGTGCTGCACACCCTCGCCGACTCGCAGAGCGAGACCCAGCGCAAGAAGGTGCTGCAGTTCGTCGAGTCCGGCCCGTGCGGGCTGTGCGGCGGCACCGGTCTGACCCGAGCCGCCCTCGCCGTCACGATCGGCGGCCACTCGATCGCCGAGCTGAACGCCCTGCCGTTGACCGGCCTGGCCGACGTCCTGCGCCCGATCGCGGCGATCACCGACGCGGCAGCGGCGACGTCGCGAGCATCGTCCGGCGAGCACACCGAGGTCGCCGTGGCGATCTCCCGCGACCTGCTCACCCGCGTCGAGGTCCTGGTCGGGCTGGGTCTCGGCTACCTCGCGCTCGACCGCGCCACCCCGACGCTCTCCCCCGGTGAGAGCCAGCGGCTGCGGATCGCGACGCAGCTGCGCTCCGGCCTGTTCGGCGTCGTCTACGTGCTCGACGAACCGAGCGCCGGGCTGCACCCCGCCGATGCCGAGTCCCTCGTCGACGTCCTCGACGACCTGCGCGCCGGCGGCAACAGCGTCTTCGTCGTCGAGCACGACATGAGCATCGTGCGGCGAGCCGACTGGATCGTCGACGTCGGCCCCCGCGCGGGCACCGGCGGCGGCACCGTCCTGTACAGCGGCCCGGTCGCCGGCCTGGCCGAGGTCGAGGCCTCGGTCACCCGGCGCTTCCTGGAGCCCCGGCAGCCGACCGCCGACCGCGCCGTCCGGACCCCGATCGGCACGCTCGAACTCCGCGACCTCACCCTGCACAACCTGCGTGGGCTCGACGTCGACCTGCCGCTCGGCGTGCTCACCGCGGTCACCGGGGTCAGCGGCTCCGGCAAGTCGTCGCTCGTCGGTGGCGTGCTGCCCGGCGTCGCGACGTCGCACCCGCTCATCGACCGCGTCGTGCAGGTCGACCAGAAGCCGATCGGCCGGACACCCCGCTCGAACCTCGCCACCTACACCGGCCTGTTCGACGCGGTCCGGGCCGCCTTCGCCCAGACCGACGACACGAAGGCCCGGGGCTGGACCGCCGGACGGTTCTCGTTCAACGTCGCCGGCGGACGGTGCGAGGTCTGCCAGGGCGAGGGGTCGGTGTCCGTCGAACTCCTCTTCCTGCCGGGCAGCTGGGCTCCGTGCCCCGAGTGCCACGGCTCCCGCTACACGGCCGAGACGCTCGAGGTCCGCTGGAACGGGGCGTCCATCGCCGACGTCCTCGGCATGACCGTCGACGAAGCGGCGCCGTTCCTGGCGTCCCTGCCCGCGGCCGGGCGGGGACTCGAGACCCTCCGCGAGGTCGGCCTCGGCTACCTGCGGCTCGGTCAGCCCGCCCCGGAGCTGTCCGGCGGCGAGGCGCAGCGCATCAAGCTCGCGACCGAGCTGCAGCGCGCGCGGACCGGCCACACCCTGTACCTGCTCGACGAGCCCACCACCGGCCTGCACCCGGCCGACGTCGAGCTGCTGACCGCCCAGCTCGCCCGTCTGACCGACGCCGGCAACACCGTCGTCGTGGTCGAGCACGCGATGGACGTCGTCGCGAGCGCCGACCACGTCATCGACATGGGTCCCTCGGGCGGTGACGACGGCGGTCGGATCGTCGCCGCCGGTAGGCCCGCCGACGTCGCCGCCTCGACGACCAGCCGGACCGCGCCCTACCTGCGAGACCAGCTCGGAGGCTGAGCGCCACGAACGCAGAAGTGCCCGCCAGGATCACTCCTGACGGGCACTTCGTGGCTGCCGCTGGTTACCGCTGGACCGCTTCCGGGGCGTCGTCGCGGAAGAAGTCGCTGCCACTGTGCGTGTAGCCGACCTCACCCGTCCGGCGCCACTGCTTGCGGACGCGCTTGAAGGTGGTGATGCGTGCAGGTTCGACGTTGTCGTCGCTCGTGTAGGCGCTCATGGCTGATCTCCCTGTGTGATTGGCCGTGGTTCCTTGGCCCCCCGTAATGGAGGCTAGCGAGAGGCTCCGTGCCGGGTTCGCGAATCGTCCCGGAACGTCCGTGGAACGCAATTCCGGCTCGCGCGTGACCAAGCAGGGACGGACGGGAGGCCCGGATCACCGCCGCCGGACCGGCGGCGGCGAGTCGCGCCTCCAAGCCGGTGCACGGGGCGGACTCAGGAACGCAGGCCGAGCACCAGGTCGTGGACCACGCGCGCTGCGCGCGCCGCGGCGTCGTCCAGGTGCTCGCGGAACTCGGCGCCGTCCGGCGCGCAGAGGTCGCTGATGCACCGGACCGAGACGAACGGCATGTCGTGCACGTGGGCGAACTGCGCGATCGCGGCCGACTCCATGTCGACCGCGGCCACGTCGGGGAACGCGACCCGGAGCGCACGAGCGCGGCCCTCGGTGACGAAGACCTCGCTCGAGCCGATCGTCGCCGACCGCAGGGGCCACGCGATGTCGGCCCCCATCGCGAGCTCGACGAGCCGGGCGTCCGGCGCGTAGCCGGTCGGCATACCGGGCACCTGGCCCAGGGCGTAGCCGAACGCCGTGGCGTCGGCGTTGAGGTTGACGTACCGGTCGCCGACCACGACGTCACCGATCGCGATGCCGTGCATGAGGCCACCGGCGGTCCCGACGCTGATGACCGGGATGCCCGGGCCGAAGTCGTGGAAGCCGTGGGCGACGGCGGCCGTGGCGTTCGTGAAGCCGATGCCGCTGCGGCGCACGACGACCGTGGCGCCGCCGATGTCGAGCAGCTGGTGCGGGTCGTGCCCACCGACGGGGCCGTCGAGGACGGGGACACCGCCGAAGAGGTCGGCGAAGGCCGAGACCTCTTCGCTCATGGCCGCGATGATGATCGCGACGGGTTGCTGCTGCACTGATCGATCCTCCCACGCCGGGCGCGCGCGGACGTGCAGGCCGGGTCGTCGCAGGTGCTACCGGCGGGGGTCCTGGCGGGCCAGCTCGTCGGCGACGAAGGCGGCGAGCGCGTCGGCGCCGAAGTGGTCGTCGGCGGTGATGGTGACGACGGTGCCGGTGTCGTCGTCGCCCTCGGTCTCGTCGAACAGCAGCATCTGACCGTACGCACCGTGCAGCCGCCAGAGTCGACCGGGGCCACCCCACCCGGCCATCGCGTACCGCTCGTAGCCGATGCCGGTGCCCTCGCGCTCCACCCACTCGGAGTGCATCGCGTCGCACCACGGTGCACTGACGATCCGCTGTCCGTCGACGACCCCGCCGTCGCGGATCAGGCGTCCGACGCGAGCGAGTTCCTCGGTGCGGAGCGACAGCCCCTCGCCCGCGGCGACGAACCCGTTCGGGCAGCGTTGCCACGCGACACCCTGGATGCCGAGCGGCGCGAACAACCGGTCCGCGACGAACGCGCCGACGTCGCCGATCCGGGTCTCGAGCACGCGCATGGCGGCGTAGGTGCTGGCGTTGGCGTACTGGAACACCCGGCCGCGGGACGGTCGCCGCAGGAACTCCGCCGCCAGGTCCGGCCAGTCCGTCAGCTCGGTCGCCGACCACGGCATGTCGATGCCACTCGTCATGGTGAGCAGGTGCCGGAGGGTGACGTGCTTCACGCCGTCGCCGAGCGCGAGGCCGGGCACGTACCGAGCGATCGGCTCGTCGACGTCGACCAGGCCGTCGTCGGCGGCGATACCCGTGGCCAGGACGCAGACGCCCTTGGCGGCGGAGTGGACCTCGCGTCGGACGTCGGGGGTCCAGTGGTGCTCGGCGACGTCGTCGGTACCGACCGCACCGGTCCGTGTCCGCACGTGGACGCCGTGCGCGTCGAAGCCGGTGGCGTCGACCTGACGCACGACGGCGTCGAGGATGCTCGCTGCGGTGTGCACGCCCCATCTTCTCGCGGTGGGGCGCCTGCGGGGACGGGCAGTCGCCACCGCGTACCGTCCGGCTCGTGTCCGACGAACAGCCCCGCCGCCCCGATCCCTACCGCGTCGGCGACCAGCCCGCACTCCGGACGGCGTCCGGCTCGAACTGGCTCGTGTGGGGAGCCGTCACGGCCGTGATCGTCGCCGCGGTGATGGTCCTCATGGCGATCCGTGCGCCAGCGATCGGCTGGCCGGCACTGGTGCTCGTGGTCGTGCTGTTCGCGGTGATGGTCGTGGTCCGCGCCGCCGTGCGGCCGCAACGCACGCGGCTCGTCACGCTGGCCGTGCTCGACCTCGGCATCGTGGTCGTCGGGCTGGTGGCGACCCTCGCGGTGCTGTACTCGACGCCAGCAGCCTGAGCCGATCCGGAGACGCGACCGGAGGACGCGGGAGACGCGACCCGGTGACGGACGGGAGGCCCGGTACCAGCTGGCACCGGGCCTCCCGTCCGACGTTCGGTCACGACCTCCGCCGTTCCTCGTCTCGTGGTGACGGGTGCGTCCTCACCCGCCACCGCGTGCGTCGCCCGGTCGGTCCCGGTCCGGCTGCAGTGCTCGGACCACGGCGACGACGGCGAGCGCTGCGACGACGGCCCAGGCGGCGACGGCGACCCAGCGGCTCGCGCTCCCGACCGTCACGAGGACGCCGAGGCCGGTCGTCCGCCCGAAGACCGTGCTGGCGGTCGAGTACATCCCGAGCGGGAAGACGATGCTCCAGAGGGCAGTGACGTACCGCACCGGCAGGCGGAGCACGATGACCTGCCGGATGCCGATGCCGACCAGGAACGGCAGGCACCACGTTCCCCAGGCCCACAGGACGAAGGACGCCCCGCCGACGAAGTGCGCCGCGGCCGGCAGACCGTTCTCGAGCAGGCGAGCGCCGGCGAGCGTCGTGATCGCCGTCGCGCCGGAGACGACCCACGCGGTGGGGGCGACCACGAGGGGTCCTCCGCGCGAGCCGACCATGCGGACGAGGACCACGGCGGCGAGCAGCAGGTACAGCACGAGGCCGACGCCCCAGAGCGCGAGCGCGACGACGTCGAAGTGCAACGTCGAGGTGGTGATCGCGAGCGATTCGGTCCCGACCACCCAGAGGAACCACGCACCGTCGGCGTGCGCGCTCAGCGGCCGCGCGCCGGTCCGGAGGAACAGCCACGGGAGGAGTCCGTAGGTGAGGAGCAGCCAGAGCGGCCCGCCGACCACGAGCGCCACGACCGGAGCAGCGCCGACGCCGAGCGTGGCACCCAGGGTCCCGCAGACGCCGACGGCCGCGAGCAGGGTCCACCACCCGAAGGCGGCATCCGGGTCGACGAGCGTGCCGGTGAACCAGGACGGCTGGTGGACGCCCTGGCGGACCAGGAGGACGACGACCCCGACCAGCAGGGCCGTGGCGACGGTGAACGCGACGACGCCGACGGGACGCAGCCCGGTGGTGGCACAAGCCGTGCCGACGATCCCGGTCGCCATCACCGCAGCAGCGGCGTTCGTGAGGAGGACGGTCCAACGCATCGGCGAGGTCAGATCGGCTGCCGGTACCCGAAGAACTCGTGGTCGTTGTTGTACCCACCGAGCCCACTCCCGACGTCCTCGAACCGCTCGACGAACTCGATGCCCTGCAGCCACTTGACCATCTTGAACCCGAGCTGCAGTTCGTTCCGGAGGCGCAGGGGCGCCCCGTGCGCGAAGTTCAGCCGCTCGCCGTTCATGTCGTACGCGAGCATGACCATCTCCGAGCGCATCTGCTCGATGTCCTGCGCGTCGTAGTACAGGCCTCCGTCGGCCCCTTCAGCGAAGGAGTAGAAGACCACCCACCGTGCCTTCGGGTCGGGACGGACCAGGTCGAGGATCGCCGACATGGGGACGCCGCCCCACTTGGCGACCCCCGACCACCCCTGGATGCAGAAGTGCTGCGTGATCTGTTCGCGGTGCTCCAGACGGTGCAGGTCGTCGAGCGAGAGGGACGCCGGTTCCTCGACGAGCCCGCCGACCGCGAGCCGGTAGTCCCGGAACTCGTCCGACTGCAGGGCGCGGTACTCCTCGCTGTCCGGCGTCCGTCCGTTCGGCCAGAAGAACGGTGAGATGTCGTCCTCGCTGTAGGCCCCCGGCTTCGCGTCGACGTGCTCGAACCACCGTTGGACCGGCCCGAACAACGCCAAGCCGAACCGACGGACGGCTCTCGGGAACCGGTACGTGAACGGCGAACCGCCGACCCACACGACGGCGAGGACGACGGTGGTGGCGAGGAACACCCAGAAGCCCGTCCACGCTTGCGTGTCGTTCCCCGCGTACATGTGGTTGAGGTTCCGCAACGCGCCGGTCATCAGGACCATGCTCACGTGGACCGTGACGAAGGCGACGTACCAGCAGAGGACCAGGAAGTGCAGGGACCGGGCGAACTGGATGCTGAAGACGCGGCTGATCCTCCGGAAGCGCGTGGACAGGGCCGGTGACATCCCGAGCCCCGTCAGGAGTGCGAGCGGGGCGGCGATGAAGACCGTGACGAAGTACGAGAGCAACTGCAGCGCGTTGTAGTTCACCCACCCGTCCTCGACCGGCCAGGAGAGTGAGAGGTACCTGATCGCCGTCGTCAGCGCGTTCGGGAACACGTCCCAGCTGGTCGGGACGATCCGGGCCCACTGTCCGGTGACGACGAGCAGGACGACGAACACGACGCCGTTGACCAGCCAGAGCACGTCGAAACCGAAGTGCCACCAACGAGCCAGCCCGATCGAGTGCCGTCTGCCCGGGAGTCCGACCTGGTCGGGAAGCGTGATCGAATCGCCCTTCGCGGTGTAGTCCGGGTCGTCCGGAACAGGTCGCTGGAAGCGCAGCCACTCGTGGCCCGGCGTCGAGTGTCGGGTCCAGTACAGGCGGGGATGGTCGGCCAGGATGCTCAGTCCTGCTCGCATGATCGAGAACATGAACAGCGCGTTGAGCCAGTGCTGCCACTGGAGCCAGGCGGGGAAGCCCTCCGGTGTGCCGGCCGGCAGACGCGACTCGCCGGGGTAGGTCCGCATGAAGTCCCGGACGGCCGGCACGTCGACGATCTCCCGTGCGACCGCGATGCCGACGACGAGCGCTGCGGCAGCGAGCGGTACCAGCCACAGCAGGTTGAACCACTGGTCACGCCCGAGTCGGAGTCGCGGCGCCACGCCGTACTGCGCCGGCAGGCCGCCGGCCCAGTCCGCGCCGACCCGGTCGTGTCGTCGGTCGTCGAGCTGTGCGCGGAAGCGCGGCGACACCTCCGCCAACTGCTCTGCACGCTGTTGCCGCGAAGATCGTCCCTGAGCCCCACTCATGGGCGGACCATACGCTCAGGAGCGGCCGGCGTCCAGGACGAAGGTCCCGTCACGGTGGGCCGGCGGTGCTCGGTGCTCGTCAGGGTCGTTCGCCTCTGTCGTCCGCCTGTGTCGCTCGCCACTATGAGGGACCAACCTGGTCCTGCGCGACCGACACCGCGCCGCGCGGTCCACACGAGAAAGGACTCGACATGTGCACTGCCATCAGGTTCTCGGACGAGAGCGGTCACCTCTTCCTGGCGCGCAACCTCGACTGGTCGACCGGGTACGGCGAGCAGGTGGTCGTCACCCCGACCGGCTTCGTTCCGCGCTCACCGTTCGGCGCCGTCGCCGGCATCCCGCACGCGGTCATCGGCATGGGGATCGTGGAGGACGACACGCCCCTCTACTTCGACTGCGGCAACGACGCCGGGGTCGCTGTCGCCGGCCTCAACTTCCCCGGGTACGCCCACTACCCCACAGGACCCGTCGAGGGTGCGACGAACGTCGCAGCGTTCGAGTTCCCGTTGTGGGTCGCTTCCCGGTTCGCCGACGTCGACGCGGTGGAGGCAGCGCTCGCAGACGTCGTCATCGTCGACCGGCCGATCAACGACGAGTACCCGAGTGCCTTCCTGCACTGGATCATCGGCGACCGCGACCGTGCGATCGTCGTGGAGCAGACCGAGGACGGCCTGCACGTGTTCGACGACGACGTGGACGTCCTCACGAACCAGCCCGGGTTCGCGTGGCACCACGAGAACCTGCGCAACTACCTCAACACCTCGCCCGAGGTCCCGGACGAGCGCGTGCTCGGCCGAGCCCACCTGGTGCCGTTCGGTGCGGGTGCGTCGATGCGTGGGATCCCCGGGGACTACTCGTCGCCGTCGCGGTTCGTGCGCGCGGCGTACGTCCACGGGCACCACCCGGTCAAGGCGGACGAAGCAGAGAACATCAGCCGCGCGTTCCACACCCTCCAGCAGGTGGCGATGGTGGACGGCAGCGCGGAGATGCAGTCGGGTGACTACGAGAAGACCATCTACACCGGACTGTTCTCGTCCCGTTCCACGAGCTACTCGTGGAACTCCTACGACGACATGACGATCCGGACCGCGAGGCTCGCTGACCATGCACCGAGCGGAACCGAACTGGTGGTCGTCGGCTCCGGGCGGGCGTCGTCGGTCTGACACCTGCCGGGGAGGAGCCGCAGCGTGAACCCTGCACGTCCGCGGGCGGTCAGCGCCGGATGAGCACCCCGGCGACGAGTCGGAGCAGCAGGGCGACCACGCCGACCGCCGCGATCGCGACCGAAACGATCGTCGCGATCAGCAGCCGCACGTCGACGGGCACCGCGGTCTCGTCGGCCGGAGGGATGGACGCGTTCACGACGAACACGCACACCGCGGCGATCAGGAACAGCACCCCGATGATCGTCACGGCCCGCAGCGCTGCCGGCACCGGTTCGTGGTCACCCGGCCGAGCCGGACGAGCCCTGGCCCCCTCGGTCTCCCAGTCCGCCAGTTCCGTCATGGTGGTCCCCCTTCGTCGGGACGATCGTAGGGGGCGGACCGCTCCGGCGCCGCTGGTGCGGCCCGAGACGGTCGTGACGCCGGACGGGAGGCGCGTCACTGGCCCGCACCGCGCCTCCAGTCCGGTGCCGGTCGTGACCAGTGCGCGTGACCGGCTACGCGCTGTCGGTCACCGTCGGCTGCGCCTGCCGCAGCCCGGTGACCAGGAGGGTCACGATCGTCCGGACGTTGTAGTCGGGGTCCTGGGGACTCCACGCCACCAGGTCGCCGACGGCCCGGAGCAGCTGGTAGGGCGGGGTCGGTGCGGCCACCTCGCCGGACGCCCGCGCGGCGTCGAGCAGCCGACCGAGCACGGGCACGAGCTCGTCGACGAACAGCGTGTGCAGCGCCGTGAAGCCGTCGGCGTCGCCCTCCCAGACACGCGCCAGGCCGTGCTTGGTGCTGAGGAAGTCGACGAACTGGTGCACCCAGTGCAGCAGGGCGGCGAACGGTGTCGGCTCGGAGTCGAGCAGCGCCGGCCCCGCGTCGACCAGGGCCTCGATCTGGTGCCGGTAGACGGCGACGACCAGGTCCGAACGGGTCGGGAAGTGCCGGTAGAGCGTGCCCACCCCGACACCGGCGGCGGCGGCGACCTCGCGCACGGGTGCGCCGACGCCCGAGGCCGTGAAGACCGCGGCAGCGGCGTCGAGGATCGTGCGCTCGTTGCGCTCGACGTCGCGACGGCGACGCGGCACGGGGTCGGTCGACGGGGTGCTCATGCGTCGATCATCGCACGACGCAGACGGAATGCGGAACAACGCTCCGCTTCCTCTTGCAATCCGGATCGTTGTTCCGTATCGTTCCGGAACGTCGCTCCGTTTCGGACGACGATCGCTCCGACCACGGGCGACACCGCATCCCGGAAAGGCCCACATGGCACCCACAGCACCTCGACCGCAGGTCATCAGCGTGCGCCCCGTCACGCTTCCCGCACCCTCGCGCGGTCAGGACCTCGAGGTCCGGATCACCGCACCGACGACCGGCACGGACCTGCCCGTCATCGTCTTCGCCCACGGCTTCGGCCAGTCCATGACCGGTGGCGACCCCCTGGTCGACCACTGGACCGCGAACGGCTTCGTCGTCGTCCAGCCGACGTTCCTCGACGCGAAGGCCTACGGGCTGACGCTCGAGGACCCGCGCTACCCGACCATCTGGCAGACGCGCGTCGACGACCTCGAGCGGGTGCTCGACGAGCTCGACCAGATCATCGACGCGGTCCCCGGCCTGAGCGGGCGCGTCGACACCGCGCGCATCGCCGCGGTCGGACACTCGTGGGGCGGACAGTCCGTGGGCATGCTGCTCGGGGCCCGCGTCCTGGACGCCAACGGGCGGCCGGGCGAGGACCGCACCGACCACCGCGTGCGCGCCGGGGTCCTGCTGTCCACCACCGGGATCGCGCGCGGCGACCTCGCGCCGTTCGCGCAGGAGCACTTCGCGTTCATGAGCCCCGACTTCAGCCGGCTGCACACCCCGTCACTGGTCGTCGCCGGCGACCACGACCAGTCTCAGCTCTCGACGCGAGGCCCGGACTGGTTCACCGACGTCTACCACCTGAGCCCCGGCGCGCGGCATCTGGTGACACTCCACGGCGGCGAGCACCTGCTCGGCGGGATCCAGGACTACGAGTCGACCGCCACCACGGACGAGAGCCCCGAGCGTGTGGACCTCGTCCGCCACACCACGACGGCGTTCCTCCGGACCGAGCTCGGCCTCGACCCCGACGCGTGGTCGGCGATCACCGACGCCGTCGGCCCTGACACCGCCGACGCGGCCGGCCCTGCTGCCGCCGTCGGCCACATCGAATCGAAGGAGCACCACTCGTGATCACCGACCAGCACCCCCTGCCCAGCGGCTTCACTGCCGCGTCCACCGCCGCCGACGTCCTGGACGGCGTCGACCTGACCGGCCGGAACGTCGTCGTGACCGGCGGACACAGCCGCCTCGGCCGTGAGACCAGCCGCGCCCTCGCGGCGGCCGGCGCCGACGTCACCGTCGCCTCACGTGACGTCAACCGGGCATCCGCAGCAGTCGCCGACATCCCGGGCATCCACGTCGAGGCCCTCGACCTCACCGACCCGTCGTCGGTCGATGCCTTCGCCGCGCGCTGGTCGGCCTCCGGCCGCCCGCTGCACATGCTCGTGAACAGTGCCGCGATGCTCTTCACCCCGGACCGCCGACTCGACGGCCGCGGCAACGAACTGGCGTTCTCGACGACACACCTCGGGCACTTCCAGCTCACGCGGGCGCTCCTGCCCGCCCTCCTGGAGGCCCGTGGTGCGCGGGTCCTGACCGTCACCTCCGGTGCGGCGCGGTTCGGGCAGATCCGGTGGGACGACCTGACGTTCGCGCACGGGTACGACCCGGTCACCGCGTACGGCCAGTCGAAGCGCGCCAACGTCCTGTTCACGGTGGAGCTCGACCGGCGGTACGCCGACCAGGGCATCCGAGCCTTCGCCGCGCACCCGGGCGTCATCATCGGACCCGGCCCGCACGACCAAACGGTGCTCGCGTCGTACCGCGAGCAGGGACTGGTCGACGACCACGGGGTGACCGTCATCGACCCCGAGGTCGGCAAGAAGACCGTCGAGCAGGGCGCAGCGACGCTCGTGTTCGGTGCCGCGAGCCCGCTGCTCGACGGCGTCGGCGGGGTCTACCTGAAGGACAGCGACGTCGCCGTGATCGACGACCGGGTCCTGCCCCTCACCGCGGACCGCATCCCGTCGGACGCGAACTCGGCGATGCTCGACGCCGACGATGCCCGGCGACTGTGGGAGGTCAGCGAGGGACTCCTGGCCTGATCGCCGTCGGCCGGGGGCCTCGTCTGCCCACTGTTCTCGTCGTCCTCGCTACTGTGTGACGGTGCTGACCGTGCAGATCGAGAGCCCCCGGCAAGACGACGTCCTGCACCTGCTGCAGCAGGGTGACGACTACGGACTGAGCCTCTACGCGGCCGAGAACTACCACGCCCTCGACGTCGACGACCTGGACCAGCCCGACGTCACGTTCCTGGTGGCGCGTGAGGACGGCACCGCCCTCGGCACGGTGGCGCTCGTCGACGCCGGCGACGGCACCGGCGAGGTCAAGCGCATGTTCGTGAGCGACGCCGCGCGTGGGCTCGGCGTGGGGACGCGGCTGCTCGACGCCCTGCACGACCGGGCCCGCGCGATCGGCATCGGGACCGTCCGGCTCGAGACCGGCCTGCCGCAGGCCGCGGCGATCGCGCTGTACCGGAAGGCCGGGTACGCGGACATCCCCCGGTTCGGCCCGTACGTCGACGACCCGACGAGCGTGTGCATGGAGCAGCAGCTCGTCTGATCGGTGCTCGGTCCCGACGTAGGATCGCGTGTGAGCTCCGAGCACCCCGAACCCAGCGGCATCGACCCCGACGACCTGAGCGTCGCGCTCCGGGTGCTCGAGCAGCTGACCGAGATCGACGAGACGCATCCGGACTTCATCCGGGTCCGCCGGGCCACCGCGAAGATGTTCAAGGCCGTCAAGCGTGCGCACCGTCTCGAGAAGCGCAGCGTCATCGCCGAGGCCGACCGCCGTGTGATCGCCGCCACCGCCACCGGGGCCGCCGACCGGATCGACGACGAGACCCGCGGCGTCCTGATCAGCGCCTCGACCGCGTCGACCACCGCGGGCACCCTGCTGAAGTCACGGCCCTGCTACATGTGCAAGCAGCACTACACGGTCGTCGACGCGTTCTACCACCAGCTCTGCCCGGCGTGCGCACGCATGAGCCACGCGAAGCGCGACGCCCGGACGGACCTGACCGGCAAGCGGGCGCTGCTCACCGGCGGTCGCGCGAAGATCGGCATGTACATCGCCCTCCGGCTGCTGCGCGACGGGGCCCACACCACCATCACCACGCGGTTCCCCCGCGACGCGGTGCGCCGGTTCGCGAGCCTGCCCGACTCCGCCGACTGGATGGACCGTCTGAAGGTCGTCGGCATCGACCTGCGCGACCCCGCCCAGGTGATCGGGCTCGCCGAGGACGTCGCCGCGTCCGGCCCCCTCGACATCCTGATCAACAACGCCACGCAGACCGTGCGCCGGTCGACCGGGGCCTACCAGCCGCTGGTCGACGCGGAACTCGCGCCGCTGCCCGACGGACCACTGCCAGAACTCGTGACGTTCGGACACACGAACGACCAGCACCCGCTGGCGCTCGCCCGTTCAGTTGCCGCGCACCCGATCCTCGCGGCCGCCGCAGCCCGAGCCGACGAGCTGACCGAACAGGCGATGGCGCCGGGGTCAAGCTCGCTCGAACGACTCGCCCTGGGCACCGCGATCGACGCCGGTGGCCTGGTCCCCGACCTGCACGACGAGAACTCGTGGACCCAGCAGGTCGACGAGGTCGACCCGCTCGAGATGCTCGAGGTCCAGCTGGCCAACACCACGGCGCCGTTCATCCTCATCTCGAAGCTCCGCCCCGCCATGGCCGCGAGCACGGGACGCCGCACCTACGTGGTGAACGTCAGCGCCATGGAAGGTGTGTTCGGCCGCGCCTACAAGGGGCCGGGTCACCCGCACACGAACATGGCGAAGGCCGCCGTGAACATGCTCACCCGCACGAGCGCGCAGGAGATGTTCGAGACCGACAACATCCTGATGACGAGCGTCGACACCGGCTGGATCACCGACGAACGGCCGCACCCCACGAAGGTCCGGCTCGCCGAAGAGGGCTTCCACGCGCCGCTCGACCTGGTCGACGGGGCAGCCCGCGTCTACGACCCGATCGTCCGGGGCGAAGCCGGCGACGACCTGTTCGGGGTCTTCCTGAAGGACTACGCGCCCAGTTCGTGGTGACGAGGCGCTCACCGGACCGGTTCCGTCAGTGCTTCGACGGGGTCGTGTCCTGCGGCAGGACCGCGGCGAAGCGCACCAGGAAGTCGCGCACCACCGTCAGGGGTGACGACCCGGCGGTCGGTGCTCTCACGGCTGCGCACGATGACCGGAGGCGCGGTGCACGTGGGTCGACAGACCCGCGTGCACCGCGCCTCCGGTCAGGATCGCCGCGAACGCAGCGTCAGCGGGATCAGCCGCGGATGAACGCGAGGATGTCGGGGTTGATGACGTCCGCGTGGGTCGTCAGCATGCCGTGCGGGTAGCCCTCGTAGATCTTCAAGGTCGAG
Organism: Curtobacterium sp. MCPF17_018; assembly: GCF_003234135.1. Taxonomy (NCBI): domain Bacteria; kingdom Bacillati; phylum Actinomycetota; class Actinomycetes; order Micrococcales; family Microbacteriaceae; genus Curtobacterium; species Curtobacterium sp. MCPF17_018. Next base: position 14,904 of record NZ_QKSJ01000021.1, read on the forward strand.
TCGCTCAGGAGTTCGGCCTGCTTCAGGGCGGCGTCCTGGTACGGCACGACCTGGTCGTCGTCACCCTGCAGGACGAGGACGGGCACGGTGATGGCTCGCAGGTCGTCGGTCTGGTCCGTCTCCGAGAACGCCTTGATGCCCTCGTAGTGCGCGACGGCGCTGCCGGTCATGCCCTGACGCCACCAGTTCGCGATGACCGGCTCCGACGGCGTCACGCCGTCACGGTTGAAGCCGTAGAACGGGCCGGACGCGACGGCCTGGAAGAACTCAGCACGGTTCGCAGCGAGTGCCTGTCGGAACCCGTCGAAGACCGAGATGTCGGTGCCCTCGGGGTTCGCGTCGGTCTTCACCATCAGCGGCGGGACGGCGGACACGAGGACCGCCTTCGCGACCCGGCCCTGGGGCTGGCCGTACTGGGCGACGTAGCGAGCGACCTGGCCGCCGCCGGTGGAGTGGCCGATGTGGACGGCGTCGTGCAGGTCGAGGTGCTCGACGACCGCGGACACGTCGCTCGCGTAGTGGTCCATGTCGTGGCCGGTGCCGATCTGCGACGAGCGGCCGTGACCGCGTCGGTCGGTCGCGATGACGCGGAAGCCCTCGGCCAGGAAGAACAGCATCTGCGCGTCCCAGTCGTCCGAGGACAGCGGCCAGCCGTGGTGGAAGACGATCGGCTGCGCGTCGGCGTTGCCCCAGTCCTTGAAGTAGATCTCTGCACCGTCGTCGGTGGTCACGTAACCCATGGTTGCTCTCCTGTGCTGTTCTGCGGTTGTGGTGGTCGGTGGGTGGTCAGCCGAGTTCGGCGACGGCGTCGGTGATGAACGCCGCGACCTCGGTGGGGTGCGTCTGCATCACCAGGTGCGGTCCGTCGATCTCGATCACCTTGCGAACGCCGGCGCGCTGGTAGCCGAAGCGCTCGACGTCCGGGTTGATGGTGTGGTCGGCGCTGGAGACGATGCCCCAGGACGGCTTGGTCCTCCACGCCGCGACGGATGCGGGCTCACCGAACGCGACGGCGGACAGCGGACGCTGCGAGACCGCGAGGACCTCGGCCTTCTCGAGGTCGAGGCCACCCGCGAAGACGGCGGGGAAGGCGTCGATGGCCACGGAGACGTCGGTGCCGGGCTCGGCGCCGTCGACGGGGTAGGGCGCGTACACCAGGTTCGCGGCGAGGTCGCTGTCGGGGAAGCCGCCCTGCAGGGCGCCGAGGCTCTCGCCCTCCTCGAGGGCGTACGCGGCGACGAAGACGAGGCCGACGACGTTCTCGGCGACGCCGGCGACGGTGAGGATCGCGCCGCCGTAGGAGTGCCCGACGAGCAGGACCGGTCCGTCGATCTGCTCGACGAAGGACTTGATGTAGGCCGCGTCGCCGGACAGGCTGCGGTTGAACACGGGTGGGACGAGGACCTTGTGACCCTGGTCGAGGAGGAGCTTCGTGACGGGCGCCCAGCTGCCGGCACCGGCGAAGGCTCCGTGGACGAGGACGACGGTGGGGGATCCGGTCACGGTGCGGTCCTTCCTGGTCCGTAGCCGCTGCCACGAACCCGCGTCGGTGTGGAAGCGGTGCTCCCGTCCGAGACGCTAGGTCCAGGGACCGGTGGTGCACATCGGTCGTCATGACCGAGGTGCGCGGTCGGGTGACTTAGTCGGTCGTGGGCCGGGGTGTCAGTCGGTCGCCGGCTGGTCGTGCGCCGCTGTCGCTGTCGTCGCTGTCGTCGCTGTCGTCGCTGTCGTCGTCTCGGGGGCGAGGACCGACGGCAGCTGCTGCCGAGTCGAGACGCCGAGCTTCCGGAACGCCGCGTACAGGTGCGCACCCACCGTCCGGGGCGAGACGAAGAGGTGTTCACCGATGGCCCGGTTGCTCATCCCCTGGGCCGCGAGCGTGCAGACCCGGAGCTCCTGCGGGGTGAGCAGCTCGATGCGGCGCTGACCGGTCGTCGGCAGCCGCTCGCCCGTGGCACGGATGGCCTCCCGGGTCCGCTCTTCCCAGGTCGGGGCGGGCATCGCCTCGAACAGGTCCAGGGCGGCGTGCAGGACGGCGCGGGCGGTGGTGGTGCGGTTCGTGCGACGCAGGCGGCGACCGAGTCGCAGGAACGCTCGGGCCTGCAGGTACGGGATCGGCCAACGCTCGTGCTGCAGGGTCGCCCACGCCGCCTCGAGGCCGTCGTCGTCGATCAGGGCGGTCCGGGCGTACTCGACGGCGGCCTGCACCATCGGGGCGTGCCAGCGCGCGTGGAGCCGCTCGAGGTCCGCCAACCGCTGGTCGGCGTCCGGTCGGTTGCCGGACTCCAGCGCGGCGTCGACGTAGTCGTGGGAGGTCAGGACGGCGAAGGACGGGTTGAATGCGTCGTCGTCGGGGTCGAACAGGCGACGGAGGGGTTCGAGCGCATCCGCTGCTCGGCCCGAGTGCAGGTGCGCCAACCCCGTCGCGCCGAGGAGCGTTGCGCGCATCGCACTCGAGCGGAGTACCTGCGCGCCCGCCTCGGTCCCGCCGGCGATCCGTTCGGCGTCGGGGTACCTGCCCTCGAGCGCGTCGAACCACGCGAGCGCGCACCGCGCCGCTGCGGAGAAGCCGGCGTCACCCAGGTCACGGCCGAGCGACGCGGCCTGTTCCGCGAGGACTCGCGCCCTGGCGACGTCCCCGGCCAGGTAGGTGGTCATCGAGGTCCCCATGAGCGCCTGTGGGAACGTCCGCAGCTCACCACGCGCCTGCATGCTCGCGAGGGCACGGTCGAGCAGGACGCGAGCCGTGTCGATCTCGCCCACCAGGTTCAGCGCGTACCCCAGGAGCCAGGCCGACTCTTCGTCCTGAGCCGTCGGTGCCGCCGCCAGCGCGAGTTCTCGGACACGATCGCCCCGCGCCACCGGCTCGGTCCGTGCGGCGAGCAGGAGCGACCGCGGGTCGTCCTCGGGCAGCGCGAGGGCTTCGACGACGACGAGCATCGGGTCGCCCGGGTCCGCCTCGGAGGTGTGGTCCCAGGCGATCGCGGCCAGGTGCAGCAGCGCGTCGGTGGCCTGCTCGACCCCACCGGCCGCCTGCATCTCGGAGACGGCGCGGAGCACCGGTCCGAGGTCACCGACGGCCAGGCCGGTCCGACCGGTGGGCAGGGTCTCGGCGCCCCACGCAGCGCGTGCTGCGAGCAGCCGACCGGGCGCCTCGTCGCGTGCTCGCTGCACCAGGAGTGACGCTTCCGAGATCCTGCCGGACAGTCCGGCGAGTTCCGCCGCGACGATGCGCCGCTCCACGCGTCTGGACACGTCGGAGGTCAGTTCGGCCGCACGCTCGTAGGCCCGGCTCGCGACGAACGGGTCGGACATCGCCGTCCGTCCGTCGCCGATCGCGGCTATCTCGTCTGCGAGGGACTCGTCGTGACCGGTGGCGAGTTCGGCGCGCCACCAGGTCGTCCGGGACGGATCGTCCTGGTGTTCGATCACGAGCGACCGCAGGACGGCGGTGCGCTCCGTCGGGGACGCAGCCGACAGGACGGCCGACTGCACGAGCGGGTGTCGGAACCGGATCGCACGCGGAGGGACCCACTCGAGGAGCGAGGACGCCGATGCCTGCTCCGTCCACGTCGGTGCCGGGAAGCGCCCGATCGCGCGTGCGGCAACCCGCGCTGCCTCCTCGGCACTGGTGCTGCCGGACAGCGCCACGGCGAGGATGGCCAACCTGACCGACTGGTCCAGCTCCATGTACCGGGCGGTGAACTCCTGCTCGACCCGGCCCACGACAGGACGTTCCCGAGTGCGGTCCACCGCCGCGACCGGCCGCCCGAGTTCGTGCAGCGCCAACGGGTTGCCCTCGGCGCGGATCACGAGGTCACGTCGAGCCTGACCCGTGGGCGCTCCGGAGATCCCGTCGAGCAGTTCACCGGCAGCCGATTCGTCGAGCGGACCGAGGTGCAGACGTCGGATGCCCGGGGTCTCCACCATGTCGGTGTTCCGCGTCGTCATGACGATGACGACCGGGTCCTCGCCGACACGGCGGGCCATCATGCGCAGCGCCCACTCGGACGGCGCATCCATCCAGTGCAGGTCCTCGGCGACGACCACGAGTGGACGTTCGCTGGCGGCGTCGGAGAGCAGCGTCAACGCGGCGAGGCCGGCGAGCAGCGGCGAGGGCTGGACTCCCGTCGCGACGCCGAAGGCGACGTCCAGCGCGCGTCGCTGCGGTGCAGGCAGGTTCGCGATGCCGCCGCGCAGCGGGTACAGGAGCATGTGGAGCGCGGCGTACGGCTCAGCTGACTCGGCCAGGGTGCCGGTGGTCGTGATCGCTCGCACGCCATGGGTGTTCGCGTACTCGAGCAGATCGGTGACCAGCGATGACTTGCCGATTCCCGCTTCGCCGTCGACCACGAACGCAGAACCACCACGAACGACGTCGCGGACGGCATCTCGGAGGGCCGCGCTCTCCCGCTGACGCCCGATGACGGGCCGCACCATCGTCACCCCGTCAGTATGGCAGCGGTGCTGCCGATGCAGGGTCTGCGTCCTGTGGTGCCGAAGCGCCTCTGCCGACCGGCCGATCAGCCCCCCGCTCCGCCTCCAGGATTCGAACCCGGACCTAACGGCACCAAAGGCCGTCGTGCTGCCATTACACCAAGGCGGAACGCACCCGGGGGTGCTCCTCCATCCTCCCACGACCGACGAGGCTGGCTGTCCGCTCCGGGTTCGGCCAAGATGGAGGGATGCCGCATGAGGACGAGGTCGATCGCATCGTCGCGGCGTGGGGTCGTGAACGTGCCGATCTCGACTTCGGCCCGCTCGAGGTCCTGTCCCGCGTGGACCGGCTCGCCCGGCACCTGGACCGCGCCCGGCGGACGGCGTTCGACGCGAGCGACATGGAGCCGTGGGAGTTCGACGTGCTGTCGGCCCTGCGGCGCGCGGGCGAGCCGTACGAGCTGAGCCCGAAGACCCTGCTGCAGCAGACCCTGGTGTCGAGCGGCACGATGACGAACCGGGTGGACCGGCTGGCGGCACGCGGCTTCGTGGGGCGGCGCACCGACCCGAAGGACGGCCGGGGCATCCTCGTGTCGCTGACGGGCCTGGGGCGGGTGGCGGTGGACGCCGCGATCGCGGACCTGCTGGCCGCCGAGCGGGACATCCTGTCGGGCGTCTCGGACGACGAGCAGGGGCAGTTGGCCGGGCTGCTCCGCCGACTCATCCTGGGCCTCGGGGACTGACCGACAGGGTGACACGGGCTGAGCGGCCCCGGCGTAGCGTGCGGCGCATGCACGCCATCACCCTCGCCGTCGCCGACGTCGCTCGATCGGCCGAGTTCTACCGCGCGCTGCTCGGCCTCGAGGGCAGCGGCGTCATCGGCACCGAGTACCCGGCCACCGAGACGCAGGCCAGCGGCACCGCGGCGATGTTCACCCTCGACGACGGTCTGATCGTCAGTCTCTACGGCCGCGACGACATGGCGAAGGACTCCGGCGTGCAGCTGGCCACGGCACCGAGCAGCACGATCGGGCACTTCACGGGCAGTCAGGCCGAGGCGGAGGCGTTCCTCGAGCGGGCGCAGGCAGCGGGCGCCACGATGCTCGAACCGCCGTACACGCGCCCGTGGGGCATGTGGTCCGGCTTCTTCCAGGACCCGGACGGCCACCTGTGGGAGGTCGTGGCGAACCCCGGCGGCGGGGCGCCCGAGGACGCCACACCGGCGGACAGCGGCCAGGACGCGGTCGACCCTGCGTCCGTCGAGTAGTCCGGCTCAGACCCCGAGCAACTCCGCGACCTCGAGCCAGCGCTCCTCGAGCTGCTCGATCTCGGCCTCGTGCTCCGCGAGCTTCGCCTGCAGCTCCCCCAGCCCGGAGTAGTCGGACTGGTCGTGCGTCGCGAACTGGTCGAGCAGCTTCTTGCGGTCCGCGCCGACCTTCGCGATCTTCCGGTCGAGCGCCGACATCTCCTTCTCGGCGGTCCGCCGGTCCGCTCCCGACAGGGCGGACGCACCGGCGGCCGTGGACCCGGCCACGGCACCGGCCGAGCCGGTCCCGCCGACGGTGTCGGGCCTCCCGGCAGACGCGGCGGCAGCCGCAGAGGCGGTCCCGCCACCGGTGCCGGCCTCGCGCAGCCGCATGTACTCGTCGACGCCGCCGGGCAGGTGCCGCAGGTGCCCGCCGAGCACGGCGTACTGCTGGTCGGTCACCCGCTCGAGCAGGTACCGGTCGTGGCTGACGACCAGCAGGGTGCCCGGCCAGGTGTCGAGCAGGTCCTCCATGGCGGCGAGCATGTCGGTGTCGAGGTCGTTGGTGGGCTCGTCGAGGATGAGCACGTTCGGCTCGTCGAGCAGGATGAGCATGAGCTGCAGGCGCCGTTTCTGCCCGCCGCTGAGGTCGCGCACGGGGGTGGAGAGCTGCTCCGAGGTGAAGCCGAGCCGCTCGAGCAGCTGCGACGGCGTCATCTCCTTGCCGTCGGCGACGTAGCTCGTCTTCTTGCGCGCCACGACCTCGCGCACGCGGTCGTCGGCGAACTGCTGCAGGTCGGCGAGCTGCTGGTCGAGCACCGCGACCTGCACGGTCTTGCCGGTCTTCACCCGCCCGCTGGTCGGCTGCAGCCGACCGGAGACCAGGTTGAGCAGGGTCGACTTGCCGGCACCGTTCGGGCCGAGGATGCCGGTCCGCTCCCCCGGTGCGATGCGCCACTCGATGCGGTCGAGGATCTGCGTGCCGTCGAACGAGACGCTCACGTCGAGCAGGTCGACGACGTCCTTGCCGAGGCGCGCGGTCGCGGTCCGGGACAGCGCGACGGTGTCGCGGATCGGCGGGACGTCGTCGATCAGGGCGTTCGCCGCGTCGATGCGGAACTTGGGCTTGCTCGTGCGGGCCGGGGCACCGCGGCGGAGCCATGCGAGCTCCTTGCGGGCCAGGTTCTGGCGGCGCTGCTCGATCGTGGCCGCCTGCCGGTCACGCTCGACGCGCTGCAGGATGTACGCGGCGTAGCCACCTTCGAAGGGGTCGACGACGCCGTCGTGGACCTCCCACGTGTCGGTCGACACCGCGTCGAGGAACCACCGGTCGTGCGTCACGACGACCATGCCGCCCTGGTTCGACGACCAGCGGCGGTTGATGTGCCCGGCGAGCCACTCGATGCCCTCGACGTCCAGGTGGTTGGTCGGCTCGTCCAGAAAGAGGACGTCCCAGTCGCCGACCAGCAGCCGCGCGAGTGCCACACGGCGACGCTGCCCACCGGACAGCTCGTCGACGCTGACGTCCCACGGGATGTCCGAGACCAGACCGCCGATGATGTCGCGGATCTTCGGGTCACCGGCCCACTCGTGCTCCTCGAGGTCGCCGACGACGGTGCTGCCGACGGTCGCGCCCTCGGGCAGGATGTCGCGCTGGTCCAGGTAGCCGATGGTCAGCCCGCGCCGGTGCGTGACACGGCCGCCGTCCGGCTCGAGGCGCTGGGACAGCAGTGCGAGGAGGGTCGACTTGCCGTCGCCGTTCCGGCCGACGACGCCGATCCGGTCGCCCTCGTCGATGCCGAGGGTGACGTTGTCGAAGACGACCTTGGTGGGGAACTCGAGATGCAGGTTCTCGGCGCCGAGGAGATGTGCCACCCGTCAAGGGTAGGTGGCGCGGCGGGGTGGTGGGTGCGGGTCGGGTGGTGCGGCTGGTGCGGCTGGCTCGTGCGCGTGGTGCGCGTGCAGGTGGTCGGCCCGTGCGCGTGGGCTCGCGCGGTGCGTCGGCGGCGCGGCGCGCCGGTGCGTCGGTGCGTCGGTGCGTCGGCCTGGAGGCCCGGGTCAGCTCGCGGGGGCGACGTCGCCTTCGCCCGCGGCCTCCTTGGCGCGCTTCAGGCGGGCCTGCGCCTCCCAGTACTCGATCTCGCGCTCGAGCTCGGCGAGCTCCTGCTCGGTACCGGTGACGCGCTTGGCGCCGTGGGCACTGCGGGCGTCGCCGAGGGTGGCGTACCGGTCCTCGTGGCGGGTGGGCTCGATGTAGCGACCGTGGTTGCGTTCGCCCGGAGCCCAGTCGTGGCCGATGGCGAACCAGACGATGCTGCCCACGACGGGGACCAGGATCACGAGGATCACCCACGCGATCTTCGGCAGGCCGCGGATCTGGTCATCCGTCTTCGTCAGGATGTCGATCAGGGCGAAGACCAGCAGGATGACGGTGATCCCGGGCAGCAAGACGCTCATGTTCGCGATTCTATGGATCCGCTTGGAGTCTCACCATGCCCCGAACGAGCGTCCCGGTTGCGAAGGTGCACAGGGTGGGCGTCGAGCGGCCGGCGGGCGAGGCTGCAGGATCAGCGCGCCCGATGGCCGGCGGTCGCGGTCTGGGCGGAGGCGGTCACAGCGCCGCCACCCACTCGTCCGTCCCGTCGGTGAACCGCTGGTGCTTCCAGATCGGCACGCGCTCCTTCACCAGGTCGACCAGGGCGCCGCATGCGGCGAACGCCTGCGCCCGGTGCGACGACGACACCGCTGCGGCGAGCGCGACGTCCCCGATCCCGAGCGCCCCGACCCGGTGCAGCACGGCGATCCGGACGTCGGGGTGGTCCTCGGCGATGGTGCGGGCGACCTCGGTGATGACCTCGCCGGCGCTGGGGTGCCGCTCGTAGTCGAGCGCGGTGACGCCCTTGCCACCGTCGTGGTCACGGACGATGCCGGCGAAGGTCACCAGAGCGCCGTCCTGCTCGGTGGCCACCGCGGCTGCGACCTCGTCGACGCTGATGTCGCGGTCGACGACGTCGGCGAGCACGACACGTGCGGCGGCCTCGGTGGTGCTCACGAGGCACTCCGCGGGGCGTGGCCCTCGCCGTGCACCTGTGCGACCACGTGGTCGAGCACACCGTCGAGCACAGCGAGCCCGTCGGACACCCCGCCACGCGACCCGGGCAGGGTGACGAGCAGGCAACCTGCGTTCGTGACCCCGGCGACGCCGCGGGTGAGCAGCGCGGTCGGGCCGGCACCCGCGAGTCCGCGCCGACGGATCTCCTCGGTGATGCCGGGCAGTTCGAGGTCGATCAGCCCCGCCACCGCCTCGGGGGTCCGGTCGGTCGGGGTGACCCCGGTGCCGCCGGTGGTGATGACGACACGTGCGTCGGCCAGGAGTTCAGCGGTGACGGTCTCGGTGATCGCGCCGCCGTCGGGGACGATGATCGGGTCGCTCGTGGTGAACCCGCGGTCGCGCAGCCAGTCGACGATGACGGGCCCGGTGCGGTCGAGTGCGGGCTCGGCGGCGGCCTGCGTGGACACCACGACGACGGCGGCCCGGCCCCTGGTCGGCTCGGCGGTCATCGGTTGCTCCAGTCTCCGGAGCGCCCGCCGTGCTTCTCGAGCACGCGGACGTCCGTGATCACGGCCGCTCGGTCGACGGCCTTCACCATGTCGTACACCGTCAGGGCGGCGACACTCGCCCCGGTCAGGGCTTCCATCTCGACGCCGGTGCGCGAGGTCGTGCGGACCGACACCTCGATCAGCACGCGGTCGTCTGAGCCGGTGATGTCGACCTGCACGCCGGCGATCGGCAGCGGGTGGCACAGCGGGATCAGGTCGGAGGTCTTCTTCACCGCCATGATCGCGGCGATGCGGGCGGTGCCGACGACCTCGCCCTTGGGCAGCGAGCCGTCGAGGATGCGTGCGACGACGTCGGGGCGGGTGACGACGGTGGCGGTGGCGGTGGCGGACCGGTCGGTGACGTCCTTCGCGGAGACGTCGACCATGTGTGCGCTGCCGTCGGCGCGGACGTGCGACAACTCGTCGGTCGGCGACGGTCCGGGCCGCACCTGGTCAGAGGCGGACGGGTCGGTCATCGGAGGCTCCAGACGGTCAGGGGGTCGCCGGGTTCGACGGTGTCGACGCCGACGGGGACGTGCACCAGGTGGGTGGCGGCGGCGTAGTGCACGAGCAGGTGTGAACTCGGCCCACCGACGAAGTGCACGGCCCCGTCCTGCACCCGGCCGCGACGGACCTGGTGCTTGCCGACGGGTGAGCCGGCAGCGGACGCCGCTGGCAGGACCTGGGTGGGACGGTCCGGCGTCAGCCCGACGGCGGTGGCGAGCAGCGGTCGCAGGAACACCTCGAACGAGACCAGCGCCGACACCGGGTTGCCCGGGAACGACACGACGGGCACGGAGCGACCGCCACCGGCGTCGCCACCGAACACGACGCTGCCGAACGCCTGCGGCCCACCGGGTTGCATCGCGACCGGCGTCACCGCGAGCCCGCGGGGTTCGAGCGCCTGTCGGACGACCTCGTACGCCCCGGCGCTGATGCCCCCGGTGGTCAGCACGAGGTCGGCCCAGTCCCCCACGGCCGCATCGAGCGCCCCGTCGAAAGCAGTGACCTCGTCGGGCACCCGGACGGTCCGCGATTCCGCACCGACCTGGGCCAGGGCCGCCCGAAGCGCGATGCCGTTCGCGTCGCCGATGGTCGCCGCCTTCGTGTCGGCGCCCTGCAGCTCCGAGCCGGTCGACACGACGAGGACCCGCAGCGGTCGACGCACCGACACGGTCGTCACCCCCGCAGCAGCCAGGGCCCCGAGCAGCGCCGGCGTGACCGCGGAACCGGCCGGAGCGAGCTCGGCACCGGCGGGCAGGTCGCTGCCGGTGACCCGCACGAACGTCCCGGCGGTCAGGTCAGCGGGCACCGTCACCCGCGGCAGCTCGAGCGCCGCCGGGAACGCACCGGGCTCGGTCGCCTCGACCGGGAACACCGCGTCGGCACCCTCCGGGATCCGTGCCCCGGTCATGATCGGCGCCGCCGTACCGGGCTCGAGCGGTTCGGGCACCACGCCGGCCGGGATCGGTTCGACGACCCGCACCTGCTGCCCGGCCTCGGCGACCCGCACTGCGAAGCCGTCCATCTGGCTGTTGTCGAAGGGCGGCAGCGGCACCGGCGACGCGACGGCCGCCGCGAGCACACGGTGTCCGAGCCCGGCGCCGAGCCCCGCGCCGACGAGTTCGTCGATCGGCAGTTCTTCTGCTCCGAGGCCCGCCACCACCGGCGCGAGCAACGCCGCCAGGTCGTCGCGGTGCTGACCGATCGTTCGCACAGGTGCCTCCGAACAGGGGGTTGGCGGCGCCGCTCCCGGTTCGCCCGGTGGCGCCGTCAGTAGCGTATCCAGCGCGCAGCCCGCGCCGACGACCAACGGAGGACCTGTGGAGAACGACGAAGCCGTGACGATCGGTGTCATCGGAGGCTCCGGCCTCTACCAGCTGTTCGAGGAGGGCACCGCCGACGAGCTCGACGTCCCGACCCCGTTCGGCCCGACGTCGAGCCCGATCAGCATCGGCACGATGGCCGGACGACGGGTCGCGTTCCTGACCCGCCACGGCCGTGAGCACTCCGTCGCCCCCCACCGCATCAACCACCGCGCGAACGTGTGGGCGCTCCGTTCCCTCGGTGTCCGCGCGATCGTGTCCTCGAGCGCCGTCGGCGGCCTGCACCCCGACTACGCACCCGGCACCTTCGTCGTGACCGACCAGCTCATCGACCGCACCTGGGGACGCGCCGACACGTTCTTCGAGGACGACGTGCAGCACCTGTCCTTCGCCGACCCGTTCGACCCCACGCTCCGTCGCGCGGCGATCGACGCCGTCGCCGGACTCGACGTGCCGTTCCGTCCGACCGGCACCTGCGTCGTCATCCAGGGTCCCCGGTTCTCCACCCGCGCCGAGTCCGTCTGGCTCCGCCAGGCCGGCGGCCACACGATCAACATGACGATGACGCCCGAGGTCCCCCTGGCCGCCGAACTCGGCATCGCCACCGTGAACCTGTCGTTCGTCACCGACGCCGACGCCGGCCTGGCCCCGACCGAGGACGAGGCCGCAGCCGCGGCCGCAGCCGCAGCCAGCGGCCCCGACGTCGACGACGCCGGAGCCGTCGTCACCCACGCCCTCGTCATGGAACGCCTCGCCCGCGCCAACGAGGTCATCGTCCGCGCCATCGGCCAGATCGTCGCCGCCATCCCCGCCGACTTCACCCCGCGCGAACTCGTCCCGACCAGCGCGAGCGCCAGCATCATGCAGGCCCAGCCCGCCGCCACCGCCACAGGCCCCACCGCATGAGCCGCCTCCTCGTCACCGGCGGCGCCGGCTTCATCGGTTCCGCGATCGTCCGCCGCGCCCTGGCCGACGGCCACGAGGTGCGCGTCCTCGACTCCCTGCGCGACGACGTGCACGGCCACCCCGCCGAGGTCGTCCGCGCCCACCAGCAGCAGGGCATCGCGTTCGTGCACGGCGACGTCCGCGACCGGGTCGCCCTCGACGCCGCCCTCGACGGCGTCGACGTCGTGTGCCACCAGGCCGCCAAGGTCGGCCTCGGCGTTGACTTCCAGGACGCCCCCGACTACGTCTCGTCGAACGACACCGGCACCGCCCACGTCCTCGCCGGCTTGGACCGGCACGACATCGGCCGGCTCGTCGTGGCCAGCTCGATGGTCGTCTACGGCGAGGGCGCGTACACCACCGCCTCCGGGCAACCCACCCGTCCGCCGGCCCGCCGCCGCGAGGACCTCGACGCCGGCCGCTTCGACCCGATCGGCCCCGATGGTCAGCCCCTGCTGCCCGGCCTGATCGACGAGTCCGCAGCGCTCGACCCCCGCAACGTGTACGCGCAGACGAAGGTCGCGCAGGAGCACCTGGCCTCGAGCTGGGCCCGTGCCACGGGAGGCCGCGCGATCGCGCTCCGCTACCACAACGTCTACGGACCGGGCATGCCGGCGAACACCCCCTACGCCGGTGTCGCGTCCCTGTTCCGCTCGGCACTGGCCCGTGGCGAGGCACCCCGCGTCTTCGAGGACGGCGCCCAGCGACGCGACTTCGTGCACGTCGACGACGTCGCCGGCGCGAACGCCGCGTCCATCGCGGCGACGGCCGACCTGCCGTCGGACACGTTCCGCGCGTACAACGTCGGCTCCGGCACCGTGCACACCATCGGTGACATGGCCGCCGCGATCGCCGGACCCGACGGCCCGCAGCCGGTCGTCACGGGCGAGTACCGACTGGGCGACGTCCGCCACGTCACCGCGAGTTCGGCACGCATCGCCGCCGAGCTCGGATGGCACGCCGAGGTGGACTTCGAGCAGGGCATGCGCGACTTCGCGACGGCTCCGCTCCGCAGCGCCGTCCGCTAGCCGGAACGCGTGCGCGAGCGGTTCGCCGCTGGTCGCGCCTGAGAGCGCGACCAGCCACCGGACGGGAGGCCCGTGACGGCCCCGCCCCGCGCCTCCCGTCCGGTGGCTGGTCG
>NZ_QKSJ01000022.1:0-27087 GCF_003234135.1 Curtobacterium sp. MCPF17_018
CACCCCGCGCCCGCACCCCCACCCCGACAGGCACTCGCGGGACCCCTCACGTGCGCGCTCACTCCAGTAGCGTCGGGACCATGGAATTCAGGTACCTGGGCAACTCCGGACTCAAGATCTCCGAGATCACCTACGGCAACTGGCTGACGCACGGCTCGCAGGTCGAGAACGACGTCGCCACCCAGTGCGTGCGGGCAGCGCTGGACGCCGGCATCACCACGTTCGACACCGCGGACACGTACGCCAACACCGCCGCTGAGACCGTCCTCGGTGAGGCGCTCAAGGGCGAGCGGCGCCAGTCCCTCGAGGTCTTCACGAAGGTCTACTGGCCGACCGGCCCGAAGGGGCACAACGACGTCGGTCTCAGCCGCAAGCACATCATGGAGTCGATCGACGGCTCGCTCGAGCGACTGCAGACCGACTACGTCGACCTCTACCAGGCACACCGCTACGACTACGAGACCCCCCTCGAAGAGACGATGCAGGCCTTCGCCGACGTCGTCCGCCAGGGCAAGGCGCTCTACATCGGCGTCAGCGAGTGGTCGGCCGAGCAGATCCGTGCCGGTGCCGCGCTGGCCAAGGAGCTCGGCTTCCAGCTCATCTCGAACCAGCCGCAGTACTCGATGCTGTGGCGGGTCATCGAGGGCGAGGTCGTCCCCGCTTCGAAGCAGCTCGGCCTGTCGCAGATCGTCTGGTCGCCCATCGCGCAGGGCGTCCTGACCGGCAAGTACAAGCCGGGTCAGCCCCTGCCCGAGGGTTCGCGTGCCACGGACGAGAAGGGCGGCGCGGACATGATCAAGCGGTTCATGCGCGACGAGGTCCTCGAAGCCGTGCAGCGCCTGCAGCCCGTCGCCGACCAGGCCGGCCTCACGCTGGCGCAGCTCGCCATCGCGTGGACCCTGCAGAACGAGAACGTCGCCTCGGCGATCGTCGGCGCCTCGCGTCCGCAGCAGGTCACCGACAACGTCAAGGCCGCCGGCGTGAAGCTCGACGCGGACGCCCTCGCGGCGATCGACGAGGCACTCGGCGACATCCCGGAACGGGACGCGTCCAAGAACGTGTCCCCGTCGTCGCGCCCCGCGTAGACGCAACCGACCGACGGACGGGAGGCCCGGTGCCAGCTGGCACCGGGCCTCCCGTCCGTCGTCCGCGCGCCTCTGCCCACCGCAGCTGACGGATGGTCAACATGAACGGCATGTGTCGCGCCTCTGGCAGGCGCCTGGCAAAGCGCGTACCCCACCCAAACCACCCGGGGAAGCCCCCCGAATCGGGGGCATGACCCGAACTGATACCCCCGTTCTGGTGTCACCCGACACCGGTGCGGTGCGGACCGTGCGCCCCGGCACGATCCCGCGCCTGCTCGCCACCGCGAGGCAACTCGCGTCGTTCGGCACCATCGGTGCCGTCTGCTTCGTCATCGACCTGGGCGTCTACAACCTGCTCCGCGCCACCGTCATGCCGGACGGTCCCATCGCCGCGAAGATCGTGTCGGCCGTCGTGGCGACCTCGGTCGCGTGGATCGGCAACCGCTTCATCACCTTCCGCGCCCAGCGCCAGACCGGCCGCCGCGAGACCGTCCGCGAGGGGTTGCTCTTCGCTGCCACGAACCTCGTCGGCCTCGGCATCGCCGCCGCCTGCCTGTTCGTCTCGCACTACGTCCTCGGCTTCACGTCCACCCTCGCCGACAACGTCGCCGGCAACGGCGTCGGCCTCGTCCTCGGCACCGCGTTCCGGTTCGCCGCGTACAAGGCCCTCGTCTTCCGGTCCACCGACACACGTCCGAAGGGGTTCCCCGAATGACCATCTCAGCCGTGTTGCTGACGGCCGCAGGGCCGCTGCTCCGACCCGACGACGACAGCGGGACGACGGGGGACGTCCCGAACCGCGGGACCACGGACGTGCCGACGGGAGGCTCGGGGCAGCTCCCACAGGCCGCCTGGTCGCTGGGCGAGTGGCTCGGCTACTCGACCCTCATCGCCCTGTCCGTGCTGCTCACGATCATCGCGTTGACCACCCTCTGGTGGATGCTGCACGCCTGGCGCTCCCGGGACGCGCTGAAGTCCACCAGCTTCAGCCAGACCCCGCGACCGGCGGCGCACCGGTTCACGCTCCTGGTGCCCGGTCGGCACGAGCAGGACGTGATGGGGCAGACGCTCGACATGCTCGCGACCCAGGACCACCCCGACTTCGAGATCATCGCGATCGTCGGGGAGGACGACCCGGAGACCGACGCCGTCGTGCGTGCTGCGGCGGCTCGGCACCCCTCCCTGATCAAGGTCGTGGTGGACGACACCCTGCCGAAGAACAAGCCGAAGGCGATGAACCTGGCGCTCCAGCACGCGACGGGCGACATCGTCGGGGTGTTCGACGCCGAGGACGAGGTCTACCCGCGGCTGCTCTCCCTCGTCGACTCGCGGTTCCAGGAGACCGACGCCGACGTGGTGCAGGGCGGCGTCCAGCTGATGAACTTCAAGTCGAGCTGGTGGTCGCTCCGGAACGTCCTGGAGTACTACTTCTGGTTCCGCTCGCGCCTGCACTTCCACGCTGGGTCCAAGTTCATCCCGCTCGGGGGCAACACCGTCTTCGTGACGCGCTCCCGCCTGGAGTGGTCGAACGGCTGGGACACGCACTGCCTCGCCGAGGACTGCGAACTCGGCGTGCGACTCTCCGCCGACGGCGCGAAGGTCGTCGTCGCCTACAGCCCCGAGGCCGTCACCCGCGAGGAGACCCCGCCGACCTTCGCCTCGCTGCTCAAGCAGCGCACGCGGTGGAACCAGGGCTTCCTGCAGGTGCTGGGCAAGGGGGAGTGGAAGAAGCTGCCGTCGTTCCGGCAGCGGTTCTTCGCCCGCTACATGCTCACGATGCCGTTCATCCAGGCGGCCACCGGGCTGCTCATCCCGCTGAGCGTCCTGATGATCCTGTTCGTCAAGGTGCCGACGGCGATCGCCCTCGTGTCGTTCGTGCCGGTGGCACCGACGCTCATGCTGCTCGCCGTGGAGATCGTCGGGCTGAACGAGTTCGGCCGACTGTACGGCGAGAAGGTCCGGCTCCGCGACTACGTGCGGCTCGTGCTCGGCCTGGTGCCGTACCAGGTGTTCCTCGCCGCCGCGGCGGTCCGGGCAGTCGTCCGGCACGCCAAGGGCCAGAACGGGTGGGAGAAGACCGAGCACACCGGCCAGCACCGCAGCGGACAGGTGGTCGGCTTCGCCTCGGACCTGGACGGATCGGGCGCAGCGTCGTCCGCGGGTGCCGGATCGGGCGCAGCGTCGTCCGCGGGTGCCGGATCGGGCGCAGCGTCGTCCGCGGGTGCCGGATCGGGCGCAGCCTCGTCCGACCGTGAGTTCGCCGGCACCACCACGGGAGGCACCCGATGACCGCCAGCATCACCGACACCACGGGCATCCCGATCCGTGGTGGCACCACCGCACACCGGGCCGGTGTCGGGGCGTGGTTCCGCCGGCACGCAGCCAGCCTGACGTGGTTGCTGCCCGTCGTCGCGGTGACCGTGCTCATCCAGGCCTGGAACATGTCGGGCACACCGCAGCGCATCGACGACGAGGGGACCTACACCGCACAGGCGTGGGCGATCACGAACCTCGGCGAGCTCACCCACTACACGTACTGGTACGACCACCCGCCGCTCGGATGGATCCAGATCGCCGGGTACACCGGGTTGACCGGGGCGTTCGCGCGGTACCCCTTCGCGGTGGAGGCCGGGCGCGAGGCCATGGTGTTCTTCTCCGCCGTCTCGAGCATCCTGCTGTTCGTCCTGGCCCGACGTCTCGGCGCCGGACGGATCACGGCAGCCGCGGCCGGACTCGTCTTCGCGCTGTCACCGCTCGCGCTGCAGTACCACCGCACGGTGTACATCGACAACGTCGCGACGCCGTGGCTGCTGGCCGCGTTCGTCCTCGTGCTGAGCCGTCGCCAGCAGCTCGCCGGGTTCGCCGGCGCTGCTGCGTGCCTCGGCATCGCCGTGCTGTCCAAGGAGACCTACCTGCTCGCGCTGCCGTTCCTGATCTGGATGGCCGTACGTCGCGCCGACACGAGCACCCGCCGGTACACGCTCAGCGTCGCCGGGGCCGTGCTCGTGCTGATCGGCGGCGGGTACCTGCTGCTCGCCGCGGTGAAGGGTGAACTCGTGCCGGGCAACGGGCGAGTCAGCCTGTGGGAAGGCGTCACCTACCAGCTCGGGTCGCGGACCGCTTCCGGATCAGTGTTCGACGGGGGCAGCCTGGCGAACGAGGCCGCCGCGCAGTGGTGGGCGCTCGACCCGGTGTTCATCGTGCTCGGCTCGGCCGCGGCCGTCGTGGGGCTGGCCCTGCGCCGGGTCCGACCGATCGCCGCGATGCTCGTGTTCCTGCTCGCGGTGATGTTCCGGCCGAACGGGTACCTGCCGGTGCCCTACGTCATCATGCTCATCCCGTTCGCAGCGCTCCTCGTCGCGTACACCGTCGAGCGTGCCGTCCTGACGATCGCCGGTCGAGTCCACATCCGGGGCCGGTTCGGCCCGAGGGCAGGGCGCGGCCTCGGCATCACCTGGGCCGTCGTGACGGCTGCGGCGCTCGTCGTCGCGGTGCCGCTGTGGGGGACGCAGCTGCGGGGTTTCCTGCTCGGCAACCTCGACCTGCCCATGCAGCAGGCCGAGCAGTGGGTGGGCGACAACGTGCCGAAGTCCTCGCGTCTGCTGGTCGACGACGCCATGTGGGTCGACCTCGTGGACGACGGCTTCGCCCGGAACAACGTCGTCTGGTACTACAAGCTCGACACCGACGGAGCGGTGGAACGGCAGTCCCCGAACGGCTGGAAGGACTCGGACTACGTCATCACGACGGACTCCATGCGCACCGGCGGCAACTCGTCCACCGACGTGTGGCAGGCGATCGAGAACTCCACGGCCGTCGCGACCTTCGGCACCGGTGACCAGCAGGTCGAGGTCCGCCGGATCCACGCCGAGGGAGCCAGTGCCGCCGAGACCGCGATCACCCGGGCCACCGACGTACGGAAGACCCTGGGGACCGAGCTCGCCTCGAACCCGGCTCTGCGTGCGGACGACGGCACGAAGTCGCAGTTCCGCGCCGGACAGGTCGACTCGCGGGCGATGATCGCGCTCGGACAGGTGCTCGCCGACCAGGACGTGCGGGTCGACCGGTTCACCCCGCGCACCGGGGAGACCGGCCAGCCGTTCCGCACCGTCGTCCTGCACACGAGTGACGACGCCTCGGCAGCCCGGGTCGCTCGGACCTTCGACGCCATGTCCCAGGCGTTCCGGCCGGACTCGGTCGAGCGCGAGGGAGCACGGCTCACGGTGACGTACGCCCCGGCCGACCCGACGACGACCGCGACGAGCGCCTCGTGACCCCCGATCGCCCGGCCGCGCTGGCCGAGCGGGCGCTGGCCGAGCGGGCGCTGGCCGAGCGGGCGCTGGCCGCGCTGACGTCCCGCGAGCGGGCGTTCCGCGAGCGGGCGAAATGCCCGGAGGGCTCCGGCGCTGACCCGGGCATTCCGCCCGCTCGCCGGATCGGCCGCGGAACCGTTCACCGCGAACGCGTCGGGGCGGAACACCCGCTGCACGAGCGGGCGAAATGCCCGGAGGGCTCCGGCGCTGACCCGGGCATTCCGCCCGCTCGCCGGATCGGCCGCGGAACCGTTCACCGCGAACGCGTCGGGGCGGAACACCCGCTGCACGAGCGGGCGAAATGCCCGGAGGGCTCCGGCGCTGACCCGGGCATTCCGCCCGCTCGCCCGCTCGCCCGGCGGCCTGGACGACAACCCCACGAACCACCCCTCGACACGACGACCGCACCGCCAACCGCACCTCGACCCGAAGGAGCACCATCATGACCGCACGCACCACGAACCGCCGCCGCACCGTCGTCGTCGGAGCGCTCGCCGCCACACTCGTCGCCGCGACGGTCGGCCTCGCAGCCCCGCAGAACGCCTCCGCCGCGACGACCGAGCAGGGCTGGCTCCGCGTCGGACACCTGTCGCCGGACACGAAGGGCGTCGACGTCGAACTGTCCAGCCTCGCGGGGGGCAAGACCGTCTTCGAACTCGACGACGTCACCTACGGCCAGGTCAGCCCGTACGAGAAGCTGCCGGTCGGCACCTACGTCCTGTCGATGCGCGCCGCCGACGCGCCGGGTTCCACCCCGGTCATCTCCACCGACGTCACCGTGCAGGAGGGCGACGCCAGCACCGTCGTCGCCTACGGCAAGAACGACGGGCTGAAGACGACCGCGTTCACCGACGATCTGCAGCAGCCGGGCGACGGCAAGGCGAAGCTCCGGCTCGTGCAGGCCGCCACCACCGCGAAGCGCGTCGACGTGCAGACCTCCGACGGCATCGCGATCGCCGAGGACGCCACCTTCGGCACCGCCACCGAGTACGCAACGGTCGACGCCGGCAAGTGGTCGCTCGACGTCTCCGGCAGCGGACAGCGTGGTACCGCCGAGGTCGACCTCGCCGGCAACACGGTCTCGACCCTGTTCGTCCTCGACGACAGCGAGGGCAACCTGACGGTCGTGCCCGTGACGGACGCCGCGGCGACCGCCGCAACCCCGTCCGGCGGTGTGCAGACCGGCGGTGGCGGCGCAGCCGCTGACCGGCCGGTGACCGAGGCGGTCCACGCGGTCGTCGCGATGCTCCGCTCGCTGTTCCGCTGACGCCCCGGACTGGAGGCGCGGATCACGGGCGCTGAACGGCCCACGTGGTCCGCGCCTCCCCTTCGACCCCACCCCACCATCCCCGGAGAGGCAGGCCAGCATGACCCGCAGGACCTGGATACCGGTCGCCGCCGCGGCGGCCGTCATCGTCGCCATCGTGGTCGCGGTCGTCGCGGTCCGCCCCTGGTCGTCGAGCACCATGACCGCCGCTCGCGGCACGGCGACCCCGACCTCGACCACCGCACCCGACGCGGCGCGCTCGCCGCAGCAGCTGCGGTCGGCGTTCCCGGACCGCTACGTCGAGGGCGGTCGCGTCGTCCGCACCGACCAGGGCGGTGACACCGTCAGCGAGGGGCAGGCGTACGGCTTGCTCATCGCCTACGCCAACGACGACCGTGCGCGCTTCGACGCGATCTGGCAGTGGACGAAGGACCACATGCTCACCGACGACGACCTGCTGGCGTGGCGGTGGACGTCCGACGAGGGCGTCGCCGACGAGCAGTCCGCGAGCGATGCCGACCTCGACGCCGCCCGGGCCCTCGTGCTCGCGGGGAAGGCCTGGGACGACGACCGGTACACCGCCGCGGGCAAGCGCATCGCGGCGGCGATCCTCGAGCACGAGACGGCCCGGACGGACCTCGGTACGATCCTGCTGCCCGGACCGTGGGCGGATCAGGAGCCCTACCGGTACAACGCCTCGTACGCCTCGCCCGCGGCCTTCTCGGTGCTGGCGGACGCCACCGGGGACGACCGCTGGAACGCGCTGAACCGGGGTTCGCGCGCCGTGACGGCCGCCGTGCTCGACGCCTCCGACCTGCCCAGCGACTGGTCCCAGGTGCACGCCGACGGATCGGTGGACCCGATGCCGGCCGTCGGTGGGGACGGGCGCGTGCTCTACGGGTACGACGCGATGCGGACGCCGCTCCGGTACGCCGAGGCGTGTTCGGCGCCCGACCGGGAGCTCGCGGCGGCGCTCGCACCCACGCTCGGACGGACGACGCGGCTCGCCTCGCAGCTCGACCTCGGTGGCACCCCGGTGACACGGGACACGAACGCGCTGGCCTACACCGCGCGGGCCGCGGCCGAGCAGGCCGCCGGTTCCTCCCGTGCGGCTGCCGACGACCTCGAGCGGGCCGACCGGACTGCGGCGACCACTCCGACCTACTACGGGGACGCCTGGTTGGCCATCGGTTCGACCATGCTGACCTCCGACGTGCTCGGAGGCTGTGCCAGCGACGTGGGAGGCGGCTCGTGAGCGGCCGTCGGAGCGCCGGGCGCGTCTCGGCTGTCCGGAGCCGAGGCGTGGTGATCGGTGCCGTGGTCACCGCAGTCGTGGTGGTCGGGGGCGTGGCCGGGGTGGCGGTCGCGTCGACGGTGGGCGGCGGAGCGGAGGAGCGCGGCGCGTCGTCCTCGTCCGCGTCCCCGTCGTCCTCCTCGTCGTCCTCTTCGTCGGCCTCGGGTTCCGGCACCGACGGGTTCCAGGACCCAGCCGCGCCCGAGGCCCGCTCGACGGCCACCCCGGTCAGTGTGTCGATCCCGGCCATCGGCGTGCGGTCCTCGCTCGAGGACCTGCACCGCGGCGCTGCCGGAGAACTCGACCCGCCCGTCGACTGGGACAGCGCGGGCTGGTTCAGCGACGGGATCGTCCCCGGCGAGGTCGGCCCCGCCGTCATCGCCGGTCACGTCGACAGCCCCACGAGCGCCGCGGTGTTCTTCCGGCTCGACGAACTGGTCGCCGGCGACGAGGTCCACGTCCGGATGTCCGACGGCAGCACCCGCACCTTCATCGTCGACCGTGCCGAACGCGCCGCCAAGTCGGCGTTCCCGACGAGCGACGTCTACGGCCCCACCCCCACCCCGCAACTCCGACTCATCACCTGCGACGGCACGTTCGACACCGCCACCGGGCACTACACGGACAATCTGATCGTGTTCGCAGACCTCTCGTCGGATTGACCCACCAAGCCAGCGATACATTCGACCGAGAGCACGAGGAGCACCATGAGCGAGACCCTGGTCATCATCCCGACCTACGACGAAGCCGAGAACGTCCGGCCGATCGTCGAGCGCACGTTGGCCGCGACCGACGACTCCGTGCACGTGCTCGTCGTCGACGACAACTCGCCCGACGGCACCGGCGACATCGCGGACGCCATCGCCCGCGAGACCGACCGGGTGCACGTCATGCACCGCACCGTCAAGGACGGCCTGGGCGGCGCGTACCTGTCCGGGTTCGCGTGGGGTCTGGAACACGGCTACGCCAAGCTCGTCGAGATGGATGCCGACGGCTCCCACCACCCCGAGTACCTGCCCTGGATGCTCGAGCTCGCGGACTCGCACGACCTGGTGCTCGGCTCCCGGTGGATCAAGGGCGGCAAGGTCGAGAACTGGCCCTGGTACCGGCTCCTGCTCTCCCGCGGCGGCAACCTGTACACGCGTCTCGCCCTGGGCATCGCGGTGCGCGACGCCACCGGCGGCTTCCGGGTCTTCACCTCGCGGGCGTTCGAGCGGATCGACCTCGCCGGTGTGGCGTCGAAGGGGTACTGCTTCCAGGTGGACCTGTGCTGGCGCTCCCTCGAGGCGGGTCTGCGGGTCGTGGAGACGCCGATCACCTTCACCGAGCGGGAGTTCGGTGTCTCGAAGATGAGCGGCAACATCGTCCGCGAGAGCCTGGCGCTCGTGACGAAGTGGGGCATCGACCGCCGCATCCGCGAGACCCGTTCGCTCGTGAAGGACCACCGCAAGCTGCCCTCCGTGCGGAAGAACGCGCACGCGGTCTCCGACCACGCCGCCTGAGGCCGCGGAGACACGAACGCACGAACGGCGACGGACCCGGTGGGTTCGTCGCCGTTCGTGCGTGCGGAACTGCGGCTCGCGCAGCACGCGGGTGGCTAGCGCAGCACGACCACGCCGCGGCCGCGGAACCGGACGACGCCGGCATCCACCTCGGTCGCGCCGAAGCCGTAGAGCTCCTCGCCCACGGCGTCGGGCACCGGGACCTCGGCTGCGTCGTCGGCGAGGTTCACCACGACGTGCACCGGTGCCACGTCGGGGCCGAGCAGCCCGCGGGTCAGCACCAGCCAACGACGGTCCTCGCTGAAGCGGACGGCGTTCGCCTCGTAGCGGTGGTCGACGAACGCCTGGTCGGTGCGCCGCAGGGCGATGAGCACCCGGTAGGCACGCAGGATCGCCGCACCGCGCTCCGAGCTGACGTCGGCCCAGTCGAGCTTGGAGTTGGTGAACGTCGTCGGGTCCTGCGGATCCGGCACCGCTGACTCGTCCCACCCGTGCTCGGCGAACTCGGCGATGCGCCCCTCGGCGGTCGCCTTGCCGAGCTCGGGTTCCGGGTGCGAGGTGAAGAACTGCCACGGCGTCGAGGCCGCGAACTCCTCGCCCATGAACAGCATCGGCGTGAACGGCCCGAGCAGTGTCAGGGCCGCGGCGATCACGAGCCCCTCGTCGTCGAGCGTCGCGGCGAGCCGGTCGCCGGCGGCGCGGTTGCCGATCTGGTCGTGGTTCTGGTTCGCGACGACCAGGGCCGTCGCGGGGGAGGTCCCGCGGTCGATCGGCCGACCGTGCCGCTTGCCGCGGAACGACGACCACGTGCCGTCGTGGAAGAAACCGTCCTCGAGCACCTTCGCCAGCGCCGACAGCGGAGCGAAGTCGGCGTAGTAGCCGTTCGTCTCACCGGTGAGCGCCACGTGCACGGCGTGGTGGAAGTCGTCCGACCACTGCCCCGCGAGGCCGTACCCGGCGGCCTCGCGGGGCCGGAACATCACCGGGTCGTTGAGGTCGGACTCCGCGATGAGCGACAGCGGACGACCGATGAACGACGAGTAGGCGTCGGTCTCGTCGGCCATCGATGCCAACACGTGCGGGCGGGTGGTGTCGCGGATCGCGTGCACGGCGTCGAGCCGGAGCCCGTCGACGTGGTGGTCGCGGAACCACATGCGCACGTTGTCGAGCACGTACCGGCGGACCTCGGGGTGCTCGACGTTCACCGAGTCACCCCAGGTGTTGCCGAGCCCGGCCAGCAGGTACGGGCCGTAGAGCGGCAGGTAGTTGCCGCTCGGGCCGAGGTGGTTGTAGACGACGTCCTGGATGACCCCGAGCCCCAGCGCGTGTGCGGTGTCGACGAACCGGTCGTAGGCGTCCGGGCCGCCGTACGGGGCGTGCACGGAGAACCAGCCGACCCCGTCGTAGCCCCAGTTCCACTCGCCGTTGACGGCGTTGACGGGGAGCAGCTCGACGAACTCGACCCCGAGCTCGACCAGGTGGTCCAGCTTCTGGGCAGCGGCGTCGAGCGTGCCCTCGGGTGTGTAGGTGCCGATGTGCATCTCGTAGATGACGGCGCCGCGGGCCGGGCGTCCGGTCCACGACTCGTCGGTCCACGCGAACCGTGCGGGGTCGACGACCTCGGACGGGCCGTGCACGCCCTCGGGCTGGTACCGGCTGCGCGGGTCCGGTCGGACCGCGTCGTCGTCGCCGATGCGGAACCCGTACCGGGCGCCGACGACCGGCATCACGGCGTCGGTGGACCACCAGTCGTCGTCGCCCTTGGTGAGCGGGTACTCGACGTCGTCGACGACGAGCCGGACCCGGTCCGGCTCGGGCGCCCAGACGGCGTAACGGTCAGGTGCGGTCATGCGTGACCCTCCAGGATGTCGATCTCGGCCTGCGCGTCGTTCTCGGTGGCGTCCGTCGTGCGGTCAGCGGCGGGCCGGGAGGCGCCGCTCGCGTCGGACACGGCGGGCACCGCGTCGGCGTGGCCGGCTGCACCGACTGCGTCGGCGGGCACGAGCAGCGCGACCGGGTAGGTGGTGAGCAGGTCGGCCAACGCGATCCCGCGGTCGGCGGGGACGCGTCGGCCGGTGAGCAGGTCGATGCGCTCGACGGGGACGGCGTGCACCAGCGTGTCGCCCCAACCGCCGACCCGGCCGAGACCGATCGGCAGACGCGTCGCGATCGTCACGGCACCGCCGCGGTCGAACGCGATGACGTGGTCGGCCGCGCTGCCGGTGGCCTCGAGCTCCAGGTACCGGGTGAACAGCTCCGGGTGGTCCCGACGGATGCGCAGTGCGCGGGTCGTGACCAGGAGCTTCGCGGCGCCGTCGATGCCGATGGCCGGCAGGTCCTCGGGGCCGTCGTCGTCCGGGCCGTCGAGCTCGGCGAGCACGTGACGCCGCTCGGCGTAGTCGACCGGACGACGGTTGTCGGGGTCGACGAGCGAGCGGTCCCAGAACTCGGTGCCCTGGTAGACGTCGGGGACGCCCGGGGCGGTGAGCTGGACGAGCTTCTGGGCGAGACCGTTCGACCACCCGGCGGCGTCGATCTGCTCGTCGAGGGCGTCGAGCACGGCGACCACGTCCGGGTTGTCGAACGCGGCGTCGACGATCGCGTGCATCTGCTGCTCGAACGCCTCGTCGGGCTCGGTCCACGTGGTGCTGTCTCCGGCTTCGCGGGAGGCCTTCTCGGCGTACGCGTGCAGACGCTCGCGGCTCGCGGGCCGAGCGCCGACGATCGCCTGCCAGAGCAGGTCGGCGAACACGCGGTCCTGCAACGGCACGAGCGACTGCAGGCGCTCGAGCGTGGCGGCCCACTCGTCGCCGAGCTCGGCCAGCACCGCGATGCGCGCGCGGGTGTCCTCGCTGCGCTTCGTGTCGTGCGTGGTGAGCGTCGTCATGGTGTGCGGCCAGCTGCCGAGCCGTTCGCGCTGGGCCTGGTGGAAGTCCGCCACCGAGACCGCGAAGACGCTCGGGTCGCCGCCGACCTCGCTCAGGGACGACAGGCGCGAGGTGCGGTAGAACGCCGTGTCCTCGACGCCCTTCGCCATCACCATGCCGCTGGTCTGCTGCAGTCGGACCGCCGCGGCGTTCGTCGGGTCGACGAGTGCCGGTGCGATCCGGTCGATGACGTCGTCGAGGTCCGGGCGGGCCTCGGCGGCGCGCTCGAGCGCCGTGATGAGGTGGTGGGCGCCCTCGGGCAGGTACGTGCGGTACACGTCGAACGAGGCCACGATCTCGGCGACCGCGTCGACGATCCGCTCGTGCGTGATCGTCTCCGTCACGGCGCTCGGTGCGAGCAGGCGTGCGAGCCGCTCGACCTCGCTGCCGAGGATGCCGTCCGCGATGCCCCGTCGGGTGTCGTGCGTGAGCTGCTGCCAGTCGGTCGGTTCGGCCCCCGACGCCGCGGTCAGCGCCTGCTCACCCGCGGGGTCGACGAACACGCGGTCGAGCACCCCGAGGGCGTCGTACCCGGTGGTGCCGTCGACCGGCCACGAACTCGGCAGCTGCTCGCCGGGCTCGAGGATCTTCTCGACGAGGGTGTAGGCCCCGCCGGTCAGCTCCGCCAGGTCCTGCAGGTAGCCCGCCGGGTCGTACAGCCCGTCCGGGTGGTCGATGCGCAGGCCGTCGACGAGTCCGTCGCGGAACCAGCCGCCGATGACCCCGTGCGAGGCCGCGAAGACCTCGGGCTCCTCGACGCGGATCGCCGCGAGGGTGTTCACGGCGAAGAACCGGCGGTAGTTCAGGTCGTGGTCGGCGCGCTTCCAGTGCACGAACGCGTAGTGCTGGCGGGCGTGCACGGTCTCGACGGTGTCGCCGTCGTGCACCGTTCCGGGGGCGGTGGGGTAGGCGGTCTCGCCGACGCGCAGCACCGGACGCTCGGCGTCGGACGTGTCGAGCGTGACCGCGTCGAGCAGCCGGTCGTCGAGCACGGGGACGCGGACCTTGCCGTCGCCGGCTTCCCAGTCCACGTCGAAGGCCCAGGCCACGGGGGAGCCCTGCCCGAGTTCGAGCAGGGACCACCACCACGGGTTCGACTCGGGGGTCGCGACGCCGACGTGGTTCGGCACCACGTCGACGATGACCCCGAGGCCGACGGCGTGCGCGGCCTCTGCCAACGCCCGCATCGCCTGGTCGCCACCGCGGTCGGTGTCGACCCGCGTGTGGTCGACCACGTCGTAGCCGTGGTTCGACCCGGACTCGGCCTGCAGCACCGGCGACAGGTACAGCCAGTCGGCGCCGAGGTCGTGCACGTAGTCGACCAGGTCGCGGGCGGCGTCGAGGTCGAAGTCGGCCGAGACCTGCAGCCGGTAGGTCGACGCGGGGACGCGGTTCGCGGCGCCGGCCGTTCCGGCGGTCATCGGGTGGCTCGGCTCGGTGCGGTGGACCCGGCCGGGTTGGCCGGGGTGACGGTGTCCTGCGGGGCGTCCGGTCCGGGGGCGCCGTCCTGCTCGGCGTCGACCGGGGTGCTCGTGACCTCGTGGTCGGGCTCGGCACGCAGCACGATCATCGACCGGGCGGGGACGTCGAGCGGGGTACCCGCGTCGAGCACCTCGTCGCGGGCGCCGGGGTCGGCGGTGTCGATCCGGACGGTCCAGCCGGGGGAGTACTCCTCGGGTGGGAGCGTGAAGGTCACGACGTCGTCGTGGGCGTTGAAGTACGTGATGAAGCCGACGTCCGTGATGCGCTCACCGCGGGCGTCGCGACCTCGGATGCCCTCGCCGTTCAGGTACATGCCGACGCTCTTGCCGAAGCCGGAGTCCCAGTCCTCGGGGTCCATGGCGTCGCCCGAGGGGGTCAGCCACACCACGTCGGGCAGCGGCTCGCCCTCGCCACGTCGGACCGGACGGCCGTTGAAGTACCGGGTCCGGCGGAACGTGGGGTGGTCGTGCCGCAGCTTCACCACGTCGGCGGTGAACTGGATGAGGTCCTCGTCCGCACTGTCCCAGTCGATCCAGCTGAGCTCGGAGTCCTGCGCGTACACGTTGTTGTTGCCGGCCTGCGACCGGCCGAGCTCGTCGCCGTGCGCGATCATCGGCACACCCTGGCTCAGGAGCAGGGTCGCCAGGAAGTTCCGGCGACGCTGCAGCCGCAGGGCGTTCACCGCCTCGTCGTCGGTCGGGCCCTCGGCCCCGGAGTTCCACGACCGGTTGTGGCTCTCGCCGTCGTTGTTGTCCTCGCCGTTGGCCTCGTTGTGCTTCTCGTTGTAGGCCACCAGGTCGTACAGGGTGAAGCCGTCGTGCGCGGTGATGAAGTTGATGCTCGCCTTGGGGGTGCGGCCGTCGTGCTCGTACAGGTCGGCCGAGCCGGAGATCCGCGAGGCGAACTCGCCGAGCGTCGACGACTCGCCGCGCCAGAAGTCACGGACGGTGTCGCGGTACTTGCCGTTCCACTCGGACCACTGGGGCGGGAAGTTGCCGACCTGGTAGCCACCGGGGCCGACGTCCCACGGCTCGGCGATGAGCTTGACCTGCGACACGATCGGGTCCTGCTGCACCAGTTCGAAGAAGGCCGACAGCCGGTCGACCTCGTAGAACTCGCGGGCCAGTGCCGAGGCGAGGTCGAAGCGGAAGCCGTCGACGTGCATCTCGGTCACCCAGTAGCGGAGCGAGTCGAGGATGAGCTGCAGCGAGTGCGGGTGCCCGACGTTGAGCGAGTTCCCCGTGCCCGTGTAGTCCATGTAGAACTTCTTGTCGTCGTCGACCAGGCGGTAGTAGGCCGCGTTGTCGATGCCGCGGAACGACAGCGTCGGGCCGAGGTGGTTGCCCTCGGCGGTGTGGTTGTAGACGACGTCGAGGACGACCTCGATGCCGGCGCGGTGCAACTCGCGCACCATCGTCTTGAACTCCTGGACCTGCTGGCCCTGGTCGCCCGATGACGAGTACGCCGAGTGCGGCGCGAAGAAACCGATGGTGTTGTAGCCCCAGTAGTTCGACAGCCCCTTGTCCTGCAGGGTCGAGTCGTTCACGAACTGGTGCACCGGCATGAGCTCGAGCGTGGTGACGCCGAGGCGCTGCAGGTGCTCGATGACCGCCGGGTGGGCGACGCCGGCGTAGGTGCCGCGCTGCTCTTCCGGCACGTCG
The DNA here is from genome assembly GCF_003234135.1 of Curtobacterium sp. MCPF17_018. Classification (NCBI taxonomy): domain Bacteria; kingdom Bacillati; phylum Actinomycetota; class Actinomycetes; order Micrococcales; family Microbacteriaceae; genus Curtobacterium; species Curtobacterium sp. MCPF17_018. Next base: position 15,532 of record NZ_QKSJ01000022.1, read on the forward strand.
GGGTGGGTCTCGGTGAGTCCCTTGACGTGCGCTTCGTAGATGACGGTCTCGCCGTACGGCGTGCGCGGCGGACGGTCCCCCTGCCAGTCGAAGAAGGGGTTGATCACGACGCCCTTCATCATGTGCGACGCGGAGTCCTCGTCGTTGGTCGAGTCCGGGTCGCCGAACGTGTACGAGAAGAGCGACTGGTCCCAGTCGATCTCGCCGCTGGTCGCCTTGGCGTACGGGTCGAGCAGGAGCTTCGACGGGTTGCAGCGCGCGCCGTTCTCGGGGTCGTACGGGCCGTGGACCCGGAAGCCGTACTGCTGCCCGGGGCCGATGTTGGGGAGGTACGCGTGCCAGACGTAGGCGTCCACCTCGAGCAGGCGGACGCATTCTTCGTTGCCGTCGGAATCGAACAGACAGAGTTCGACGCGCTCGGCGACCTCGGAGAACAGCGCGAAGTTCGTGCCGCTCCCGTCGTAGGTCGCCCCGAGCGGGTACGGGTTTCCGGGCCAGGTGTGCAAACGGTCCTCCAGGTGTGGGTGCGGCCAACATATCGGCGGCGCTCGTCCGCGTCCGCAGACAAGCCCCAGCTGTGGATGCCCACTGCGCCCCGCGGCCTGTGGAGGAACGGACGAGTAGCGTCGCGCGCATGGCCAACATCGTCTCGAAGATCGCAGACCAGGTCCGCCCGCTCGGGGTCTCCACGAACTACGGAGAACCCGTCGAGGTCGGTGACCAGACCCTCATCCCCGTGTCCGTCAGCTGGTTCGGCTTCGGTGGCGGCGGGGACGACGAGAACGGTGGCGGCGGTGGCGGCGGCCTGTCGGCCCCCGTCGGCGCGTACGTCCGTCGCCCGGGCAAGGACCTCGTGTTCGAGCCGAACCCGATCTCGCTGATCGTCGTCGGCATCCCCTTCGTGTGGGTGGCCGGGCGTGTCCTCCGCAAGCTGGTGCGCGCGCTCAAGAAGTGACCACCTGACGCAACCGGAGGCCCGTGGCGACGCCGCCACGGGCCTCCAGTCCGTCACGCGGTCGCGACCGCGTCTAGACTGCTGGCACACACACGGGAGTCCGGGACCGCCGGGCTGAGAGGGAGCGATCGGCGCTCCGACCGTCGAACCTGATCCGGATCATGCCGGCGCAGGGAGGAGTCAGCAGCATGCCTTCAGGCACGTCCACAACCGTCACCACCGCTCCACGGCGATCGCTGCGTTGGCGGGTCGTCGACATCGTCGTCGCGAGTATCCTCGCGGTGGCCCTCGGAGTCGTCTTCCGGCTCTGGGAGTTCGGCTACGAACCCATCAGCGCCGTCATGGACCTCGTGCTCCCCGGCACGAAGGCCCTGTTCGGCGGGGTCTGGCTGCTCGCCGGCCCGATCGTCGCGATCGTCGTCCGCAAGCCCGGCGCCGCGCTCTACGGCGAGATGGTCGCCGCCTCGGTCGAGGCGTTGTTCGGCACCCAGTGGGGGTGGCTCACGCTCGAGGCCGGACTCGTCCAGGGCCTCGGCGCCGAGATCGTCCTCGCGCTGTTCCTGTACCGCGTCTACCGCCTGCCGGTCGTCGTGCTCGCCGGTGCCGCGGCCGGACTCGCGCTCGGCATCAACGACACCGTCCTCTGGTACCCGGGACTCGACGTCGCCTTCAAGGTCGTCTACGTGATCTGTGCGGTGATCTCCGGTGCAGTGATCGCGGGGGCGGGCTCCTGGCTCATCGTCCGGGCACTCGCCCGCACCGGGGTGCTCTCGTCCTTCGCGGCCGGCCGCGAGCACAGCCGCCGCGAACCCCGCGCCGTGGTGTGACCGTGCCCGCTCCGTCGGCGACGTCCCCTTCCGCCGGCGGCGACGCCGGCGCAGGTGCCGGCGTCCGCGGGGCGCGCATCGTGTTCCGCGGCTGGGGCTGGCGGTACCCGGAGCGAGACGCCTGGGCCGTCAGTGACGTCGACCTGACCGTCGAGCCAGGGGAGCGGGTCGCCGTCGTCGGGTCGTCCGGTGCCGGCAAGTCGACGCTCCTGCGAGCGGTCGCCGGCGTGCTGCCGGACGAACCCGACGCCACCGATGACACGGCTGCTTCGGTGCAGGGAACACTCCTGGTCGACGAGGCCGACCCCCGCGCGGTCCGCGGGCGTGTCGGTCTCGTCATGCAGGACCCCGAGGCACACACCGTGATGTCCCGCGTCGGCGACGACGTGGCCTTCGGCTGCGAGAACGCCGGCGTCCCCCGTGACGAGATCTGGGACCGGGTGCGGACGGCGCTCGATGTCGTCGGCCTCGACCTGCCGCTCGACCGCTCCACCGCGCAGCTGTCCGGTGGGCAGCGGCAGCGGTTGGCGCTCGCGGGCGTGCTCGCGATGCGGCCGGGTGCGCTCGTGCTCGACGAACCCTGCGCGAACCTCGACCCGGACGGCGTGGCGCAGGTGCACGACGCCGTCCGGGCACTGCTCGACGAGACCGGGGCGACGCTGCTCGTGGTGGAGCACCGGATCGGCACCTGGCTGGACCTGGTCGATCGGCTCGTGCTGCTCGAACCGGCCGGCGGCGTGGTCGCGGACGGTCCGCCGGCGCAGGTGCTGGCGGACCACGGCGAGGCGCTCACCGCGGCCGGGGTCTGGGTTCCCGGTGCCGAGCCGGCGCGTGGTTCGGCTCGGCGACGGCCTGCGCGCGGACGAGCGGGCGAAATGCCCGGGCGGTCCGGCGCGGCGACCGCGGCATTCCGCCCGCTCGGCGAGGGGGAGCCCGGCGAGGGGGAGCTCGGCGACGGAGCGCGTGAGATGACGTCGCGCGGACGAGCGGGCGAAATGCCCGGGCGGTCCGGCGGGGCGACCGCGGCATTCCGCCCGCTCGGCGAGGGGGAGCTCGGCGCGACGGAGCCCGGCGCCGCGGAGCGCGGCGAGGCGGCGGCGGTGCTGCTCGAAGCCCGGGGGCTCGGCACGGCACGGGGGAAGCAATCGGTCGGGAACGGCATCGACCTCGGGCTCCGGGCAGGGCAGGTCCTCGCGGTCACCGGACCGAACGGCGTCGGCAAGTCGACGCTCGGGCTCACCCTCGCGGGCCTGCTGGCACCGGCCGCCGGCGAGCTCGGCGCCACCGACACCCTCGCGGGCCTGCTGGCACCGGCCGCCGGCGAGCTCGACGCCACCGACACCCTCGCCGACGGCCTCGGCGCAGCGCCGCACACCTGGACGAGCCGCGAACTCGCCGCCCGGATCGGCACGGTGTTCCAGGACCCCGAGCACCAGTTCGTCGCCCGCTCCGTCCGCGAGGAGATCGAGGCCGGCCCCCGAGCACTCGACGCGCCTGACGTCGCCGAACGAGCCACCGCGCTGCTCGACGAGTTCGGGCTGGCACACCTGGCCGACGCCAACCCCTTCACCCTGTCCGGGGGCGAACAACGACGACTCGCGATCGCCTCGGTCATCGCCGCCCGGCCGCCGGTCGTCGTGCTCGACGAACCGACCTCCGGGCAGGACCGAGCCACGTGGCAGGCCGTCGTCGGGCGGCTCGGGGCCCTGGCTGACGCCGGCACCTCGGTGGTGGCGGTCACCCACGACCGCGATCTCGTCCGGGCACTCGACGCCGACGAGGTCGTGCTCGGGCCTGACGGCGCCCGGACCGTCGGGCGCGACCAGGGGCCGTCGGTCGCGACCGTCCCGGAGACGGGACCGACAGCCGGGAGCCGCCCCGGGCCTCCAGACCGGACCGACACGGACGATGGGACGGACGCGGCGGACGCGGCGGACGCGGCGGACGCGGCGGACGTGGCGGACGGAACCGACCGGCCGAACCCGGCGCGACGACCGCTGCCCGCACGAGCGACCGGCATCCCCGGCGTCCAGCCGGTCGCGTCGCTGATCGGTGTGCTCGCCCTCGGCGTCTGCCTGGTGCTCAGTCTCGACGTCGTCTCCGCCGCCGTCGCCCTGGCGCTCGAACTCGCGCTCCTGCCGCTCCTGCGCCTGCCGCTCCGGACCCTGCTGCTCCGACTCGCACCGGTGCTCGTCGCGGTGCCGCTGACGGCGGTGAGCATCGCGCTGTACGGCAGGCCCTCGGGTCGGGAGTGGTTCGACCTCGGGTTCGCGCACGTCACCGACGGGTCGCTGACACTCGCCCTGGCGACGGCGCTCCGGGTCCTCGCGGTGGGAGTGCCCGCCATCGCGCTCTTCGTACGGGTCGACCCGACCGACCTGGCCGACGGGCTCGCGCAGGTGCTCCGGCTGCCCGCGCGGTTCGTGCTCGGGGCGCTCGCCGCCGTCCGCATGATGACCTTGCTCGTCGACGACTGGCGACAGCTGGCGATGGCCCGGCGCGCCCGAGGACTCGCCGACTCCGGACGGCTCCGCCGCGGAGCGACCATGGCGTTCGCGCTGCTCGTGCTCGCGCTGCGCCGGGCGACGACGTTGGCGGTGGCGATGGAGTCACGGGGGTTCGGTGCTCCCGGACGGCGGACCTGGGCGCGGGTCGCACGGTTCGCCGGGCCGGAGTGGGGGATGGTGGCGGTGCTGGTCGGCATCGGCGTGGTGTCGATCGCCGTCGCGGTGAGCGTCGGGACGTGGCGTGCCTGACGCGACGCCTGCAGCCGGCACGACGGGCGGCGAGCGCGCGACGGGCACGACCGCCGGTGACCTCGCCCCCGGCCTCGCCGCTGCTGCGGCCGGTGTCGCCGCTGCCACGGGCCGGCGCGCCGTCGTGCTCATCGATGGCCGGTCCGGCACGGGCAAGACCACCCTGGGAGCACAGGTCGCGGAGCAGCTCGGCGCGCAGCTCGTGCACCTGGACGACCTGTACCCGGGGTGGGACGGCCTGCGTGCGGCTGCCGATGCCGTGGTGACCGACGTCCTCGGAGCGCCGAGCGGATACCGACGCTGGGACTGGGTGGCCGATGCGCCCGTCGACTGGGCGTCGGTGGACCCCGACCTGCCGATCGTGGTCGAGGGGTGCGGTGCGTTGTCCCGCGCGTCGGCGCCGCTGGCGTCGCTGCGGGTGTGGCTCGAGGCCGACGATGCCGTGCGGTGGGACCGGGCGATCGGACGCGACGGCGAGGTCTTCGCGCGTGAGTGGGACCGCTGGGCCGCGCAGGAGCAGGCCTTCATCGCCGCCGAGGACCCGGCCGCCCTGGCCGACGTGGTCCTGCGGACGTAGCGCGCGTGGGCCCGCGCGCGGCTCGCCGCGACCCGAGGATTCGCGCTCAGCGACACCTCACGGCCTCCGGAAGGCGAGAACTGTCGCTCAGCGCGAAACGTCAGCCCCCGCGCCCACCCCCGCGCCCGCACGCGCCTCCCGCCGCGCCACCGCCCGCGGATCCACCGCGAACACCGCCGCCACGATCGTCAGCACCGCGTACACCCCGAGGTACCCGCACAGGATCCACGGCGACCCGCCCCCGAGCTGCACGAACACCGCGGCCAGCAGCGGTGTCAGCCCCACCGAGAAGATCGACCCGATCTGGTACCCGAGCGACATCCCCGAGTACCGCCGCCCGGTCGGGAACTGCTCGGCGAACCACGCCGCCTGCGGCCCGTAGATGCTGTCGTGGAACACGCACATCCCGATCAGCGCCACGAGCGGCAGCAGCACGAGCGGCCCGGCGTCGAGGAACGCGAAGAACGGCCAGATGAGCACCGCGATGCCCACCGCCGACCAGATCGTCAGCACCCGCCGCCCGACCCGGTCCGACAGCCACCCCCAGAACGGCGTCGACACGAGCGACACCGCCGAGATCACGAGCACGGCCTGCAGCCCGGCGTCCGAGCCCTCCGGTCCGCGCACGTTGCCGAGGTAGGTCAGCGAGTACGTCGTCAGGATCGAGTACAGCGCCGGCTGCACGAGGCGCAGGCCCGCCGTCACCAGGATCGACCGCGGGTGCTGCCGGATCGCCTGCCACACCGGGAACCGTTCGACCCCACCCGAGGCGCGCAGCTCCTGGAACACCGGGGCGTCCTGCACGCCGAGTCGGATGACGAGCCCGACCGCCACGATCACCGCCGAGAACAGGAACGGCAGCCGCCAGCCCCAGGCCAGGAACGCCTCGGTGCCGAGCAGCGACCGCACGAGCGTGAAGACCCCGGTCGCCAGGAGCATCCCACCGGCCGACCCCATCTGCGTGAACGCCCCGAACAGCCCCCGGTGCCGCTCCGGCGCGTGCTCGACGGACAGCAGCGCCGAGCCACCCCACTCGGCACCGGCCGCGACGCCCTGCAGCAACCGCAGGAACACGAGCGCCACGACGGCACCGACTCCGATGGTCGCGGCGGACGGGATCACCCCGATCAGCGTGGACGCGATGCCCATCAGCACCAGCGACGCGACGAGCAGCTTCTTCCGCCCGATCCGGTCGCCCAGGTGGCCGGCGATCACGCCGCCGAGCGGCCGCGCCACGAACCCGACGCCGTAGGTCGCGAACGACGCGATGACCCCGACGGCCGGCGTCACGGACGGGAAGAACGTCGGTGCGAACACCAGCGCCGAGGCCGTCGCGTAGAGGTAGAAGTCGTAGTACTCGACGGTCGTCCCGACGAACGACGCGAGGGCGACCCGACGACGGGTCGCGGTGGTCGACGGTGCGGCGGGACGGCCTGGAGGCGCGGTGACGGTGGTCTGGCTCGGCATGCCTCAGGAGCATGGTCGCGTCCAGGGCCGCGGGGAACACCGCGCGTAACGGGAGGTCACGTCGCTGTCGTCGGGCGGTGCCCGCCTACCACGATGGGACGCATGAGCGATGCACCGAACCGCCCGCTGCGCTTCGCGGCCTTCGTCATGAACACGACCTCGCACATCCAGCACGGCCTGTGGCGGCACCCCGACGCCCGGCAGGTGGACTTCGACGACGTGACGCTGTGGACCGACCTGGCGAGGACCCTCGAGCGCGGCAAGTTCGACGCGATGTTCTTCGCCGACGTCGTCGGTACCTACGGCCCCGGTCGCGGCGACTACTCGACCAACCTGCGCGAGGGGCTGCAGATCCCCTCGAACGACCCCTCCGTGCTGCTGTCCGCGCTCGCCGTGTCGACCGAGCACCTCGGGCTCGCGTTCACCTCGAGCGTCATCCAGGCGCACCCGTTCGACTTCGCCCGCAAGGTCTCCACGCTCGACCACATCACCCGGGGCCGCATCGGCTGGAACGTCGTCACGAGCGCCCTCGACAGCGCCGCCCGGAACTTCGGGGCCGACCGGCTCGAGGAGCACGACGAGCGCTACGTCTGGGCCGAGGAGTACCTCGAGGTCTGCGCGAAGCTCTGGGAGGGCTCGTGGGAGGACGGCGCCGTGCTGAAGGACCCCGTCCGTGGCTACGCCGACCCCGACAGGGTGCATCGCATCGACCACCACGGCAAGCGCTACGACGTGCAGGGTCCGCACCTGTCGGCGCCGTCGCTGCAGCGGACCCCGGTGCTGTTCCAGGCCGGGTCGTCGCCGGCCGGCCGTGCCTTCGCCGCACGGAACGCCGAGGCGCAGTTCATCCTGACCTCGAACCGGGACGCCACCGAACAGCTCATCCGCGAGACCCGCGACCTGGCTGAGGCCGCCGGCCGGCAGCGGGACGACATCGCGTTCTTCCTCGGCCTGACCTTCGTCACCGGCTCCACCGAGGCCGAGGCGAAGGCCAAGGAAGCGGAGATCGACGAGTACCTGGCCGCCGACGGGTTCCTGGTGCACTCGAACCTCGGCTTCGACCCCGACACCGGGGAGGCCCTCGACCCGGACACCCCGCTGTCCGAGGTCCGCACCCACGCCGGGCAGTCGCACCTGCAGTGGCTCCGCGAGGCCGCCGGGGACCGCGAACCGACCATCGCCGACCTCGCCCGGCTGTCCGCCAAGCTCCGCGCCCGGGTCGTCGGGACGCCGGAGCAGATCGCCGACGAGCTCGCCGGCTGGCAGCGCGTGGGCGTCGACGGCGTCAACGTCATCAACTGGACGCTGCCCGGCTCGTACGAGGAGTTCGTCGACCACATCGCGCCGACCCTGCAGGAGCGCGGGCTGATGCAGTCCGAGTACCGCGAGGGGACCCTGCGTGAGAAGCTCTTCGGTCACGCACAGCTGCCGGGATCGCACCCGGCCAGGCGGTGGCGCGGGGCGTTCTCGGGGGGCTCTGGCGCCACCGCGCCGGCGACCGTCCCGGACGACGCGACCCGTGCGGTGGAGGTGCCCGCGTGACGCCGGCGACGACGACCGACGGAGCCGTGACGGGCCTCCCGGCCGACCGTCTGGCGACCCTGCGCGAACGCTTCGCGCCCGTGTTCGCCACCATCCGCGACGGCGCGGTCGAGCGTGAGCTCGCGTCCGGGAGGCCCGGCGACCGGCCGCTGCCGCACGCCGAGGTCCGGGCGCTCGCCGACGCGGGGTTCGGGCGGCTGCGCGTGCCGGAGGACCGCGGCGGCTTCGGGGTGACGCTGGTCGAACTCGCGCACCTGGTGGCGGACCTGGCGGCGGCGGACTCGAACATCGCGCACCTGTGGCGCGGACACTTCGGGTACACCGAACTGGTGCTGCTGCGGCCGCACTCCGCGTCACGCGACGAGTGGCTCGACCGGATCGTCGGCGGCGCGATCGTCGGGAACGCGACCTCGGAGCGGACCGGGACGACCCTGGCTGACATCTCGACGACGGTGACGCCTGCTGGTGATTCCCTCCGCCTCGACGGGCGGAAGTTCTACTCGACCGGCACGCTCTACGCGGATTGGATCTACCTGGCGGCGGACCGCGACGGGGAGCGCGTGACGTTCGCCGTCGACGCCTCCGCACCGGGCGTCAGGAGCATCGACGACTGGGACGGGTTCGGGCAGCGGTTGACCGCGTCCGGCACCACCGTGTTCGACGGGGTGTCGGTCGACCCTTCGGTGGTGTCGGCGTACCGGGACGCCCCGCTGTCGCACATCCAGGCCTTCTACCAGCTGTACCTGCTGGCGGTCCTCGCCGGGATCGGGCAGGCGGTGTCCGACGACGCCGTGGCCTTCGTGCGACCACGGACCCGCACCTACATCCACGCCAACGCGGCCGTGCCGGGGGAGGACCCGCAGGTGCTGGCGGTGCTCGGGCGACTGTCGGCCGGGGCGTTCACCGCCCGGTCACTCGTCGTCACCGCCGCGGGACTGCTCGACGGGGTCGTCGCCACGAACGAGCCCGGGGTCGGCGTCGACCGCGTGGTGCTCGACGCTGCCGAGAACGCCGTGTACCAGGCGCAGATCGAGATCGGGTCGCGGGTGATGCGGTCGGCGTCCGAGCTGTTCGAGGTCGGCGGGGCGTCCGCGGCCGAGCGGACGCGTGCGCTGGACCGGCACTGGCGGAACGCCCGGGTGGTGGCGTCGCACAACCCGGCGGTCTACAAGGAGCGGATGGTGGGGGAGTACGCGCTGCACGGGCGGGGGCCGGTGGGAGCGTGGGAGAAGTACCACGAGGTGGGGCCGACCCGGTTCTGAGGGGCGCGGCGGCTCGGGGGTGGTGCCGAGTCTCGGCCCTGCGGACAGTTCGTGGGCGCCGATGCCCGCGTGCTGTCCGGCTGGCCGAGACTCGGTTCGCTACGCCCAGCCGAGCTCGTGCAGCCGCTCGTCGTCGATGCCGTAGAAGTGGCCGATCTCGTGCACGAGGGTGGTGTGCACCTCGTCCTTGAGCTCCTCGACGGTGTCGCACTCGGCGAGGTGCTGCTTCCGGAACACCACGATGCGGTCGGGCAGCTCGCCGAAGCCGTACTGCCCGCGCTCGGTGGCCGCGATGCCGTCGTACACGCCGAACAGCTCTTCGCCGTTCTCGGGTTCGTCCTCGACGACGAACACCACGTTGTCGAGCCCGTCGACCATCTCGTCGGGTAGCAGGTCGAGTTCGTCGGTCACGAGTTGCTCGAACGCTTCGGCGGACATCTCCATCACGCAGGGATCGTCCCACACCGCGCTGACCACTCGCGGCTGACCACTCGCGGCGAAGCCGCACGGCGCCGGAGGTGCCCAGACAAACACGGAGGGAGAGCCCCGGTTGCGCCACACGCAACAGGACTCTCCCTCGACCGGGGTGAATAACGGGTCTCGAACCCGCGACCTCCTAGACCACAACCAGGCGCTCTACCAACTGAGCTATATCCACCATGTTCGAACCGGCTGACCGGCGCGACCACTCAATAGTAGTACATGCGGGACGGGGCGCGGACCACCCGTGTCGCTACTCGGCCGCGGGCTGCGCCAGCCGTGACTCCCACTTCGCCACGACGTCGGCCTGCACGGCGCGTACGTCGTCCGTGCTCGGGCCGGGCTCGGCGACGAAGCCGGCGCGGCGGTAGTACTCGAGCTCCCGGATCGACTCGAGGATGTCCGCGAGGGCCCGGTGCCCACCGTGCTTCTCCGGCGCGTTGAAGTACACGCGGGGGAACCAGCGGCGGCAGAGCTCCTTGATGCTCGACACGTCGACGCTGCGGTAGTGCAGGTGCCCGTCGACCCGCGGCATGTACTTCGACAGGAACGCGCGGTCGGTGCCGATGGTGTTGCCGGCCAGTGGGGCGGAGCCCTCGGCGGGGACGTGCTGGAGGATGTACTCGAGCACCTGGTACTCGGCGTCCGCCAGGCTCACGCCGTTCGGGATCTCCTCGATGAGCCCCGAGGTGACGTGCATGTTCGTCACGAACTCGTTCATGTTGTCGAGCGCCGACTGGTCCGGCTTGATGACGATGTCGAATCCGGGGTGCACGGGCTCGAGGTCGAAGTCGGTGATGACCACGGCCACCTCGACGAGTTCGTCGACCTCGAGGTCGAGGCCGGTCATCTCGCAGTCGATCCAGACGAGGCGGTCATTCGCGGTTGCCATGTCCTCGATCCTATTCCCGCGCTGCGTGCCTCCCGTACGTGCCGTTGCGCCCGCGCTGACCGCGCCCGCGCGTGCTCGCCCGTGCTCGGTCGTGCTCGGTCGCCCGTTCCGCGAGTTCCGCGCGTTCCGCCCGTTCCGTGAGTTCCGCGAGGCCGATCCGCGCGTCCGATCCGCGAGCGGGCGAAATGCCGCGGTCGCCCTGCGGACGCACCCGGATGTTCTGCCCGCTCGTCCAGGACGTGAGCCGCATGCGGTGCAGGCGACCGCCTGGAGGCTCATCGCGACCCCGGCAGGCCGCCCCGCGCCTCCAGGCTGTCGCTTCCACCCCGTCTGCCGCACCGATCCCACCCGGCTCCGCTTCGTCACCGCGAGCGGGCGAAATGCCGTGTCACCCGGCGGACGGACGGTGGTGTTCCGCCCGCTCGCCGACGGCGGCGCCCCGGTTGCGCCTTCGCACGCCGGCGTCCAGCCGAGCGGGCGAAATGTCGCGGTCGCCCTGCGGACACCCCCGGATGTTCCGCCCGCTCGTCGGCCACGTGAGCCGCGAGCACCGCAGGCGACCGCCTGGAGGCTCGCCGCGACCCCGGCAGGCCGCCCCCGCGCCTCCAGGTCGTCGCTTCCACCCCGCCTGCCGCACCGCTCCGGCCGACCGTGAGCCGACCGCGCGAACGGGCGAAATACCCGAGTCGCCCTGCGGACGAAGCCGGGCATTTCGCCCGCTCGCGAGGGGAAGGAGGGGGGCGTGGGGGAGAGAACCCGCGTGGGGGAAGCTCGCGGACGCACGAACGGGCGAAATGC
>NZ_QKSJ01000023.1:0-25752 GCF_003234135.1 Curtobacterium sp. MCPF17_018
CGGCGGCCCCACCCCACACCCCCGCACCACACCGAAACGAGCCCAGTGCACCCCGTCCGCATCGACTCCCTCGACGATCCCCGTCTCGACGACTTCGCCCGGCTCACCGACGTGGCGCTCCGCCGGGTCTCGGAGCCCGAGGGCGGCCTGTACATCGCCGAGTCGAACACGGTCATCGAGCGCGCGGTCCGCGCCGGGCACGTGCCGCGGAGCATCCTGGTGCAGGAGAAGTGGCTCGACAGCGTCCTGCCCCTGGTCGCGGAGCACGACGGTCCCGTGTTCGTCGGTGCCGACGCCCTGCTCGAGGAGCTCACCGGCTTCCGCATGCACCGCGGTGCGATCGCCGCGATGCAGCGCCCCGACCTGCCGAGCGTCGCCGACGTGGTGCGGGACGCGAAGGTCGTCGTCGTGCTCGAGGACATCGTCGACCACACGAACGTCGGCGCGGTGTTCCGCAGCGTCGCCGGCCTCGGCGCCGACGCGGTGCTCGTCAGTCCGCGGTGCGCCGACCCGCTGTACCGCCGGAGCGTCCGCGTGAGCATGGGCACGGTCCTGCAGGTGCCGTGGACCCGCATCGGCGACTGGCCCGCCGCGGGCGAGGAACTCCGCGCGCAGGGCTTCCACCTGGCCGCGATGGCGCTGACCGACGAGTCGGTCGACCTCGACGCCTTCGTGGCGGACCTGCCCGACAAGGTCGCGCTCGTGATGGGCACCGAGGGTCAGGGGCTGACGCCGGCCGCGATCGCGTCGGCCGACACGACCGTCCGGATCCCGATGGCCCACGGCGTCGACTCGCTCAACGTCGCCGCGGCGAGCGCCGTGGGTCTGTGGGCGGTCACCCACGCCCGGCGGCTCGCCTCCTAGCACACCACCGAGACGGTCGGGAGGCCCGGGGCGGCCTGGTCGGGCAGCATGCGCCCGGCGCGGATCACCAGGGCACGGTCGGTGGCCGGCCCACCGACCAGGCAGACGCCGACCGGCGCGCCGTCCACGGTCAGCGCCGGCGCGCTCACCGCGGGCAGCCCGCCGACGCTCGCGAGCGCGGTCATCGCCGTCGTGGCGGTCCGGGTTCGCTCGAGCGTCGCGGTGTCCGCGTGGAGCAGTGGTGCGGGTCCGGGCACGGTCGGGAACAGCAGGGTCCGACCGTCCAGGGCACGGCGGATCGTCGCACGGACCTCGTCGAGGCGTGCCACGGCGTCCGCGGTCGCGTCGGGGTCGTTCGCCCGTGCCGCCCGGAACCGGTCACCGACGACGGTGCTCAGGGCGCCGGGGTGCGCGTCGATCCAGGGGCCGTGGGCGGCGAGCGCCTCGGCGGCCTGGACGAGCCGCATCTGCTCCTGCAGCGCTGCTGGGTCCGGGATGCCGAGGTCGCGCAGCCGACCGGTCGCGACGGGTTCGTCGAGCGCCTCGAGGAAGGCGGCGAAGGCCCGGGCGACGGCCGGTTCGACGAGTGTGAGCAGTTCCTCGGGGACGACGAGCACGGTCGGGTCGGGCGCCCCGCCCGGCGCGGACCGTGGCGGGACGGTGGCGTCGAGGGCGGCGAGCAGCACCCCGGGGCTCCGCGTGAGCCACCCGACGGTGTCGAACGACGGCGCGAGCGGGAGCAGCCCGTCGCGGGACACCGTGCCGTGCGTCGTCCGGAGGCCCCAGAGTCCCTGGTACGAGGCGGGGACCCGAAGCGATCCCGCGGTGTCCGTGCCGATCCCGATGTCGGCCATGCCGAGGCCGACGGCCGATGCGGATCCGCTGGACGAGCCTCCGGGCAGTCGGGTGGGAGCCGCGCTGTTCGACGGCGTGCCGTGGTGCGCGTTCCGCCCCGTCAGGTTGTACGCGAACTCGTCGGTGCGCGCGATCCCGCGGATCGAGGCGCCGGCGGCGAGGAACGCGGCGACCGCTGCGGCGGGTGCCGTCCCGACCGGTGCCTCGCGCAGGTACGTCGGGTTGCCCGCGCCGACCGGCTGGCCGGGGACGGCGTAGAGGTCCTTGACGGCGACGGTCAGGCCGTCGAGCGATCCGGAGGCGGTGGGGGCGACGAGCGGGTCGCCGACGGCCCGCCAGACGGAGGTGTCGACGGCCTTGGGTCGGCCGGTGACGTGGGCCGCCTCGATGCGCCAGCGCGGGCCGGCGTCGCCGGCGCCGCCGTCGCGGCGCCAGAGCTGGGTCTGGAGGCCATGCCCACCCGCGGCGAACCGGGACACCGACACGACGAGGGCGCGGTCCTCGGTCAGGGGGCGGACCTCGACGTGCGTCAGCGACCGGGTCGCGACCCCACCCCGCGCCCCGCGGAACGCGCTGATCGCGTCGTGCCCGACGAGCAGGCCACGGTCGTCGCCGCGCATCGTGTCGGGGGAGTCGACGAAGGCGGCGTCGAGCGCGTCGAGGTCGTTCGCCAGCAGGGCGGTCTCGTAGGCGTCGAGCGCCTCGAGCAGTCCGTCGGGTGCCGTCGACGTGTGCCGCGTGGTCATCGGGCGGGCTCCTCGAAGTCGGCCTTGCGGATGCGGGCGTGGACACCGGTGACCAGGTCCACCACCTGGGAGATGTCGAAGTCGGTCGCTGCGGACAGGTACACGGACGCCGGGTGGCGTTCCATGCCCACTCGAACGACGACCGGCGCCCCTCGCTGGTGCTGTGCGAGCGGGCTCAGTGTCCGTCCACGGTGCATGCCCTCGACCGTAGGGCCGGTTGGTCTGCTCGGTCCATCGGTAGGACCATCGTTTACACGGCCGTCACACGCATCGTCGGGACCCGGGACACGGCGGGCGAACGATGGAGCGCTGTCGTCGCGGCCGACTCCGACGGCGCAGCGACCCCGGCTCCGGAACGGCAGCCCGACCAGCCCGTCGCAGCCTCGGCCTCGGAGCGGACCGGTACGCTCGGGTCCCGTGTCACCAGTCGTCCGTCGCCCCCGCTCCGCCGTCCGGAGGCCGGTCACGATCTCGGTGGTCGCCGTCCTGCTCCTCGTCGCCGGCTACCTCGTCGCTGCGGCGGTCGTGCCGTTCGCCCCGGCGAGCGCGCGCACGACCACCTACTCGGCACCCACGACGAGCGTGCCGGACCTGCGGTTCCCCGGCTACGGTGCCACGGCGGTCGAGGCGACCGACTTCCCGGAGAGCCTGCGGACCAGCGGCGAAACGAAGCCCCGGCCGATCGCGAGCATCTCGAAGATCGTCACCGCTCTCGTGGTCCTCGACGCGAAGCCCCTCGAGCGGGGCGAGCCGGGGCCCTCGATCGCCTTCAACCCGGAGATGCAGGGGCTGTACGCCAAGTACGCGGCGGTGAACGGCGAGGTCGCGCCGATGCCACCCGGACTGAAGCTGTCCGAGTACCAGACCCTGCAGGTCATGCTGATGAAGTCGGCGAACAACTACGCCGGGGCCCTCGCCATCTGGGCGTTCGGGTCGCTGGAGGCGTACGACCGTGCCGCGGACGCGTGGCTCGACCGGCAGGGCCTCGACGACACCACGATCGAGGAGCCGACCGGGCTCGACGCGGACAACCGGTCCACCGCGACCGACCTGGTGGCGCTCGGTCAGCTCGCGCTCGCGAATCCGGTCGTGCAGCAGGTCGTCGGGACGAAGCAGGTGACCGTGCCGGGTGCGGGGCAGATCGAGAACTCGAACAAGCTCCTCGGCCTCGACGGCATCGAGGGGATCAAGACCGGCACCCTCGACGAAGCCGGCGCCTGTCTGCTGTTCGCGGCGACGTACGAGCGCGGCGGCAAGGACGTCACCGTCGTCGGCGTGATGCTCGGCGGTGTCGACCACGACTCGCTCGACGTCGACGTGCAGCGGTTGCTGCGGTCCGTGGCGGACAACTTCCAGGTGGTGACGCTCACCCACCAGGGGCAGACCTTCGGCACCTTCTCGACCCCGTGGCACGACGAGGCCGACGCGGTCACGACGAAGGCGGCCGAGGTGCTCGTGTGGGGCAAGACCACCGTCACCGCGAAGGCGAAGCTGCAGCAGGTGACCTTCGGCACGAAGGGCGAGCGGGTCGGGCAGGTCCGGTTCCGGATCTCCGACCACGACCCGGTCACGGTGCCGCTCGTGCTCGAGCGCACGATCGACGACCCCGGCGTCTGGTGGCGCTGGACGAACCCGTTCCAGGGGGCGTGACGCCCGTCGGCCACCGACCGTAGAGTCGGTCGGGTGACGACGATGACGACGTTCCCCCGGACCACCCCCGCCGCCCTCGGCATCGATCCCGGCGGCGTGACCGCCCTGCTCGACGCCCTCGAGTCCACGCCCGACGTCGAGCCGCACAGCATCATGTTGCTCCGGCACGGCCAGGTGGCGGCCGAGGGCTGGTGGCAGCCCTACGCCGCCGATCGCGTGCACCTGCTCTACTCGTTGAGCAAGAGCTTCACCGCGGCCGGGGTCGGCATCGCCGTCAGGGCGGGCTTGATCGACCTCGACGCCACCGTGCTGTCGTACTTCCCGGAGCTCGACACCGACGTCACCGACGAACGCAGCCGCCGCATCCGCGTCCGGCACCTGCTCGCGATGGCGAGCGGTCACCGCGAGGAGACGATCGACCGCGCCGAGGCCCTCGACCCGACGAACACGGTGCGCGGGTTCCTGCTGCTCCCGCCGGACGAGGAGCCCGGCACGGTCTTCGCCTACAACCAGCCGTGCACGTACACCCTCGCCGAGATCGTCCGGCGGGTGACCGGCGGTTCCCTCGTCGCCTGGCTCCGCCCGCACCTGCTCGACCCGCTCGACATCGACGACCTCGCCTGGCGCCGCGACGACACCGGGGCGGAGCTCGGGTACAGCGGGTGCTACGCCCCGACGGAGGCGGTCGCCAAGCTCGGCCAGCTGTACCTGCAGGGCGGCGTCTGGGACGGCGAGCGGATCCTCGACGCCGACTGGGTCGAGCAGGCGACCAGCGCGCAGGTCGCCAACCCGGACGAAGCCAACCCCGACTGGTCGCAGGGCTACGGCTTCCAGTTCTGGATGGCCTGCCACGGCTTCCGCGGCGACGGCGCCTACGGTCAGTTCTGCGTCGTCCTGCCGGAGCAGGACGTCGTGCTCGCGATGACCGGCCAGAGCCTCGACATGCAGGCCGTCCTCGACGCGGTCTGGCAGCACCTGCTGCCCGCCGTCGACCGCGCGTCCGACGCGGCCTCGGCATCCGCCCTGGAGGCCCGGCTCGCCGCCCTGGGACTGCCCGCCGTGGACGGTGGTGGGCTGCAGGGCCTCGCCGACGTCGGTCCGCTGGCCCGCGACGGCGACGGGTGGCGACTCACGCTCGACGTCGACGGCGGTTCGCTGTCGGTGCCGGTCGGGCAGGGGGAGTGGGCCGTCGAGGGCCCACTCGCCGCGAGCGGTGCCGTCGCGGACGACGGGACGGTCCGTGTCGACGTGCGGTTCGTCGAGACCCCGCACCTCGCGCACGTCCGGGTCGACCCCACCACGGGATCGACGACGACGAGCTGGCAGACCGAGCCGCTGCACGACGGACCGCTCACGCTGCGGCGCCCCGCCGGCTGAGGGCCCGCGGCTCCGCGCCTACGGGGTGTCGGAGGGGTGCTCGGTGACGATCCGCAGTTCGGGTCGCTTCGCCGACACCCCGTCGCCGGACGAGGTGTGCTTGATGCGCCGGACCACCCACGGCACCAGGTACTCCCTGGCCCAGCCGAGGTCCTCGGCGCGGGCCTCACGCCACGGCCGAGCTTCGAGGGGGTCCGGGTTGAACGGTTCGAGCCCGTGCGGCACGCCGAGGGTGTCGAGCACCGCCGCGGCGATCGTCGAGTGGCCCATCGGGGAGTGGTGCAGGCGGTCCGGAGCCCACATCCGCGGGTCCCGGAGCACCCGGAGTGCCCACGTGTTCGCCACCAGGGCGCCGTGCTTCAGGGCGATGGCGTGCAGGTTCTCGTTGTAGATCGCCGTCTTGCCGCGGACCATGCCGAGCACCGGGGTCATCCCGACGTCCGGGCCGGTGAACAGCACGACGGTGGCTCCGTCGCGGCGCAGGTCGGCGACGAGCCGGTCCACGCGCTCGGCGAGCTCGTCCGGGTCCGAGCCGGGGCGGATGATGTCGTTGCCGCCGGCGGACACCGTGATGAGGTCCGGGTGCAGGGCGAGGGCGGCCTCGGCCTGCTCGTCGATGATCTGCTGCAGCAGCCGCCCGCGGATCGCGAGGTTCGCGTAGGCGAAGTCGTCGGTCTGGTGAGCGAGCACCTCGGCGACGCGGTCCGCCCAGCCACGGTTGCCGCCCGGGACGGTGGGGTCGGGATCCCCGATCCCCTCGGTGAACGAGTCACCGATCGCGACGTACCTGGTCCAAGGATGACGATCTGACACGTTCCGGACCCTAGTCTCGTGGCATGACGAAGGCCAACACGGACGCCGTCGGCTGGTCGGTGCCGGACGAGCTGCTCGACCGCATCGCCGAGCGCGCCCCCGGCTACGACGCCGCGAACGCGTTCTGCACCGAGGACCTCGACGAGCTCCGCGCCGCCGGTTACCTGCGGATCGGCGTCCCCGTCGAGCAGGGCGGGGCGGGCCTCGGCCTCCGTGGCACCGCGCGGGTGCAGCGCACCCTCGCCCAGGCCGCGCCGGCGACGGCACTCGGCCTCGGCATGCACCAGGTGTGGGTGCAGGCGGCGCGGGCCGTGCGTGCGCGAGGCGAGTCGTTCCTCCAGGCAGTCACCGACCACGCTGCGGACGACCACCTGCTCGCCTTCGGGGTGAGCGAACCCGGCAACGACGCCGTGCTGTTCGACTCGTCGACGGCGGCGGAGCCGGACGGCGACGGCGGGTACCGGTTCACCGGCACGAAGGTGTTCACGTCCCTCGCACCGGCGTGGGACGTCATGAGCGTCTTCGGCAAGGACACCTCGGGGCCGGAGCCACGGCTCGTGCACGGGTTCGTCCTGCGGTCGGACGGCGACGTCGAGCACCTGGACGACTGGGACACGCTCGGGATGCGTGCGACGCAGAGCCGCACCACGAAGCTGCACGGCGTGCACGTCCCCGCCGACCGCATGGTCCGGTCGCTGCCGGTCGGGCCGAACCAGGACCCGCTCGTGTTCGGGATCTTCGCGTCGTTCGAGCTCCTCATCGCCTCGGTGTACGCCGGGGTCGCGGAGCGGGCGATCGCGCTCGCGACGGCCGCCGTGGCGGGTCGCACCGCGGCCGACGGCACCCCGCGGTCGCAGGACCCCGACGTGCGCCGGGCGATCGCCGACCTGCGCGGTGCGGTCGACGCGATCACGCTGCAGGTCGACTCGCTGGCGCGGTCGGTCGACGAGCTCGACGACCTCGGAGCCCGCTGGTTCCCGCTGCTCGTCGGCACGAAGGCGCGCGCGGTGGACACCGCGCAGCACGTTGTGGACGAGGCCATGCGCGTGGTCGGCGGCTCGGCGTTCCGGTCGTCGAGCGAGCTGGCGCGGCTGGCGCGTGACGTCCGGGCGGGGCAGTACCACCCGTCGTCGCGGGACTCCGCGGCGCGGACGATCGCCGCGTCGGTGCTCGGCCCGCTCAGCTGAGCGCGGCGCTCGCACGGTGCGAGGCACTGCGCTCCGGGGCACTCCGGTGCGAGGTTCCGCACGTGGTGGCACCCGCGCCCCCTCGCACCACGTCCGGACCCTCGCACCGTCCGATCGCGACCGGCCACGGGCGCGGCGATGTCGGCGGCGCCTGGCATCATCTCGGTGTGAGCAAGCAGGACGGACGGAACCGCCTCGTCTCCGACGCACCGGTGGACGACGTCTCGGCGACCGTGCTGCACGTCGACATGGACGCCTTCTTCGCCTCCGTCGAACTGCTCGACCGCCCCGACCTCGTGGGCCTGCCGGTCATCGTCGGGCACGACTCCGACCGCTCCGTCGTCACCGCCGCCACCTACGAAGCCCGTCGCTACGGCGTGAACTCGGCGATGCCGATGGCCGTCGCCAAGCGCCGCTGCCCGAACGCCGTCATCGTCGAACCGCACTTCGAGAAGTACCGGGCGCAGTCCGCCGCGGTGATGGCGATCTTCGACCGGTTCACCCCGAGGGTCGAGCGCCTCGGCATCGACGAAGCGTTCCTCGACGTCGCCGGCGCCCTCCGGCTGTACGGCACGCCGTGGCAGATCGGCCAGGCGATCCGCCGCACGGTCTTCGCCGAGACCGGCCTGCACTGCTCTGTGGGTGCAGCGTCGACCAAGTTCGTCGCGAAGCTCGCCTCCAGCCGGTCGAAGCCCGACGGTCTGCTCGTGGTGCCCGCCGCCGACACCGTCGCGTTCCTGCACCCGCAGCCGGTGTCCGCGCTCTGGGGCGTCGGCGGCAAGACGCAGGAGACGCTCGAACGCCGGGGAATCCGCACGGTCGGCGACCTGGCGAACACCCCGCTCGGGTCGCTGGTGTCGGCACTCGGCCCGGCCGGTGGGCAGCGGCTGCACGACCTGTCGTGGGGTCGCGACCCCCGCGTGGTCGACACCGGCGTCGGCGAGAAGTCGATCGGGCACGAGGTCACGTTCGGCCGCGACCTGACCGAGCGCGACGACGTCGCACGAGAGCTCCTGCGCCTGGCCGACAAGGTCGCCGTCCGCCTGCGCCAGGCCGACGTGCAGGCCCGGACCGTGGCTCTCAAGGTCCGCTACACCGACTTCAGCACCCTGACCCGGTCGCGCACCCTGGCGGAGCCCACCGACGTCGCGAAGCGCCTGCACCGCGAAGCCGTCGAGCTGTACGACGTCCTGCACCGACCGGGCAACCAGATCCGGTTGATCGGGGTCCGTGGCGAGAACCTCGTGCCCGCGGCCGCGAGCAACGCCCTGTGGGACGACGACGCGCCGTGGCGTGACACCGAGACCACGGTCGACGCGGTCGCCGCACGCTTCGGCGCCGGCGTGCTGCGACCGGCATCCCTGGTCCGCCGGACCCCTGACGGCGGCGTCCCGCACGCTCGGCAGGACTGACGGTGGCGGTAGAATCGGGTTCAGTGAGCGCAGCGGAGTACGAAGACCAGCAGCCCGCCACGCTGTGGGCGGAGTCGGGTGACGACCAGTCCGGCGCAGGCGGATCGTCGTCGACGCACGACGGCACCCAGGCGCACGAAACGGCGCAGGCGCACCAGACGGCGCAGGCGCACGGTGACGCCGCCCGTGACGAAGCCGACGCCGCGGCCCTGGCCGAAGCGGCCGGCAACTCGGCCGTCCAGCACCTGTCGCCGGCGTTCCCGGACCGGGCCGCCTGGGGCACGGCATCGAAGCTCCGCGCCTGGCAGATCGAAGCGCTCACGAAGTACTTCGAGAAGGAACCTCGCGACTTCCTCACGGCGGCGACCCCCGGCGCCGGCAAGACCACCTTCGCGCTGCGGCTGGCGACCGAGCTCCTCGCCCGCGGCACCGTCGACCGCATCGTCGTCGTGGCCCCGACCGAGCACCTGAAGCGCCAGTGGGCCGACTCCGCCGACCGTGTGGGCATCCGGATCGACCCGATGTTCAAGAACGGCGATGGCATGTTCGGCCGGCACTACCAGGGCGTCGCGATCACGTACGCCCAGGTCGGCATGAACCCCGAGGTGCACAAGCGCATCACCGAGGGCGGCCGCACCCTGGTCGTCCTCGACGAGGTCCACCACGGTGGCGACGCCCTGACGTGGGGCGACGGCATCAGGGAGGCGTTCTCCGGCGCCACGCGTCGGCTCTCGCTGTCGGGGACCCCCTTCCGGTCCGACACCGCACCGATCCCGTTCGTGCAGTACGCCCCCGACGAGCAGGGCATCCGTACCTCGATCTCCGACTACAACTACGGCTACGGCCGGGCGCTGAAGGACGGCGTCGTCCGCCCGGTGCTGTTCATGGCCTACGCCGGACAGATGCGCTGGAAGACCCGGATGGGCGACGAGATGTCGGCCTCCCTGGGGGAACAGGTCACGAAGGACATCACGGCCCAGGCCTGGCGCACCGCGCTGTCACCCGAGGGCGAGTGGATGCCGGCCGTGCTCTCGGCTGCCGACAAGCGCCTGACCGAGGTCCGTCGTGGTGTGCCCGACGCCGGCGGTCTGGTCATCGCCACGGACACCACCACGGCGCGCGCCTACGCCCGGATCCTGCAGCAGATCACGGGGGAGCGTCCCACCGTGGTGCTGTCCGACGAAGCCGCCGGGTCGAGCCGCATCAGCGCGTTCGCCGACGACACCTCCCGCTGGATGGTGGCCGTCCGCATGGTCTCCGAGGGCGTCGACGTCCCACGGCTCTGCGTCGGCGTGTACGCCACGAGTGCGAGCACGCCGCTGTTCTTCGCCCAGGTGATCGGCCGCTTCGTGCGTGCCCGTCGCCGTGGTGAGACCGCGAGCGTCTTCCTGCCGAGCGTTCCCGGGCTGATGGCCCTCGCCGCCACCCTCGAGCTCGAGCGCGACCACGCCCTCGACCGCCCGAAGGACGCCGACGACGGCATGTACAACCCCGAAGACGCGATGGTCGCCGAGGCCAACAAGGAAGACCGCGCGTCCGAGAGCCTGCTCGAGGTCCAGCCGTTCGAGGCGCTCGACTCGCAGGCGTCCTTCGACCGCGTCCTCTACGACGGCGGTGAGTTCGGCACCGGCGGCGAGGTCGGTTCCCTCGAGGAGCTCGACTTCATCGGCATCCCCGGGCTGCTCGAACCCGACCAG
The DNA here is from genome assembly GCF_003234135.1 of Curtobacterium sp. MCPF17_018. Lineage (NCBI taxonomy): Bacteria > Bacillati > Actinomycetota > Actinomycetes > Micrococcales > Microbacteriaceae > Curtobacterium > Curtobacterium sp. MCPF17_018. The sequence continues at coordinate 10,602 of NZ_QKSJ01000023.1, forward strand.
GTGCGCGACCTCCTCCGCGCCCGGCAGGCGACCCAGGCCAAGCGCTCCAAGGGCCGCACGGCCAAGGACGGCCTGCCGAAGGCGCCCGAGCCCGATCGCCCGATGTACATGACGATCAAGGAGCAGCGCACCGAGCTCGCCCGGCTCGTGTCGATCTGGTCCCGGCACTCGAACGAGCCGCACGGTGCGATCCACGCCGAACTCCGGCGGATCAGCGGTGGCCCGGCCGTGGCGCAGGCGAGCATCGAGCAGATCCAGAAACGCATCGACGTCCTGCGCTCCCGCATCGGCGGACGACGGTGACCGCGGCGTGATCGAGCCGGTCGACGACCGCACCTGGTACGTCAAGCGCGACCCCGAGGCGTCACCCGAGGCGATCATCGACCGCTTCGGCGGCGGCTACCGACTCCGCCGCTTCTCGCTCACCGAGTCCCGCCGCACCCCGCACGGGGTGTTCACGGGGCCCGAACTGGCCGAGACCGCGTGGTGGCGGCTCCGCGACAGGCCGCGGAACTCATGACGCGCCAAGCCAAAGTCCGGTAGACCGGAGGAATGGCAGACTCGATCCCTCACGTCCTCGTCCTCGGCGGCGGCTCCGCTGGCTACACCACGGTCAAGCAGCTCCAGAAGCACGCGGCCACGGTGCCCATGCGCATCACGCTGGTGGACCAGAACACGTACTACACGTACCTGCCGTTCCTGCCCGAGGTCGCCGGTGGTCACATCGCGCCGAAGGACGTCACCGTCGAGCTGCGCCGTGCACTGCGCAAGACCCGGGTGATCCAGGGCAAGGTCACCGCGATCTCCTCGGCCGACAAGACCGTCTCGATCGCGACCGCCGGCGGCGACGACCGCACCCTCGGCTACGACCACCTCGTCGTCGCCCTCGGTTCCGTCACCCGCACCTTCCCGACCCCCGGGCTCGAGGAGTACGGCGTCGGCTTCAAGAGCGTCGAAGAGGCCGCCTACGTGCGCGCCAAGCTCCTCGACAACATCGCGAAGGCCGCTGCCACCCGCGACGAGGACGAGCGTCGACGTCTGCTGACCAGCGTCTTCGTCGGCGGTGGCTACACCGGCGTCGAGGCGATCGGTGAGCTGTTCGACGTGTCGCAGGCCGCCATCAAGACCTACCCGTCGCTCGCCGGCGAGCAGCCCCGATGGGTGCTCATCGATGCCCTCGACCGCGTCGCGCCCGAGGTCGGCCCGGAGCTGTCCAAGTGGACGCTCGAGTCGCTCCGTGCCCGTGGCATCGACGTCCGCCTGAAGACCACCATGCCGAGCGCCGAGGGCGGTGTCGTCAAGTTCTCCGACGGCGACGAGTTCGCCACCGGTCTGCTCGTCTGGACCGCGGGCGTCAAGCCGAACCCGCTCCTCGACGCCTCCGACCTGCCGCGCGGGCCGAAGGGCCACCTCGCCGCGAACGCGAAGCTCCAGGTCGAGGCCGAGGACACCCACCAGGTCGTCGAGGGCGTCTGGGGCCTCGGAGACGTCGCGCAGGTGCCCGACCTGACCGCCGACAAGCAGCCGGCGTTCTACCCGCCGAACGCGCAGAACGCCGTGCGCCAGGCCGTGGTCGCCGCCGACAACATCGTCGCGACCATCACCGGCAAGCCCCTCGAGGAGTACCGCCACCCCTCCATCGGCACCGTCGCGTCGTACGGTGTCGGCAAGGGTGCCGCGAACATCAAGGGCATCAAGATGACCAACCTGTTCGCGTGGCTCGCGCACCGCGCGTACCACGTGTACGCGATGCCGACCCTGAACCGGAAGGCCCGCATCATCATCGGCTGGATCACCGGTGCCGTGTCGGGTCGCGACGCGACCTCCCTCATCAAGGAGACCGATCCCCGACGCAACTTCGTCGAGGCGTCGAAGAGCTAGGAGAACGAACGCGGCATCAGGCCGCAACGTCGTCGAGGCGTCGAAGAGCGAGACGCCCCCACGGATCGGCCGGGAGGCGCGGTGCCAGCTGGCACCGCGCCTCCCGTCCGTCTGTGCGGACGACCACCGCCTGTCCGCCATCTGCAGACCTGGGTCCGTTCCAACGTGCCCCGCGCCAGCGTGGACGTGCCGAACGAGAGGAGCGCCCATGCGCGCCATGACCTACCGCGGGCCCTACCGGGTCCGCGTCGAGGAGAAGCCGGACCCCCGGATCGAGCATCCGAACGACGCGGTGATCCGCGTCGAGCGGGCGGCGATCTGCGGATCCGACCTGCACCTGTACCACGGCATGATGCCCGACACCCGCGTCGGACACACGTTCGGCCACGAGTTCATCGGCGTCGTCGAGCAGGTCGGGTCGTCGGTGGAGACACTGAGCGTGGGGGACCGCGTGATGGTCCCGTTCCACATCTCGTGCGGGACCTGCTGGTTCTGCGCCCGCGGCCTGTTCACGAACTGCCACAACGTGAACCCGAACGCCACGGCGGTCGGCGGGATCTTCGGGTACTCGCACACCACCGGCGGCTACGACGGCGGGCAGGCGGAGCGTGTCCGGGTGCCGTTCGCCGACGTCGGTCCGCAGGTGATCCCGGAATGGCTCGACGACGACGACGCCCTGATGATGACCGACGCCCTGGGCACCGGGTACTTCGGCGCCCAGCTGGCGTCGATCCGCGAGGGCGACACCGTCGTCGTGCTCGGCGCCGGACCGATCGGGCTCTACGCCGCCAAGTCCGCCTGGCTGATGGGTGCCGGGCGGGTCATCGTCGTCGACCAGTTCGAGTACCGCCTCGAGAAGGCTCGGACGTTCGCGCACGCCGAGACGATCAACTTCGCCGAGGTCGACGACGTCGTGCTCGAGATGAAGAAGCAGACCGACTTCCTCGGCGCGGACAGCGTGATCGATGCCGTCGGTGCCGAAGCCGACGGCAGCTTCGTGCAGCAGGTCACCGCCACCAAGTTCAAGCTGCAGGGCGGGTCGCCGGTCGCGCTGAACTGGGCGATCGACGGCGTGCGCAAGGGCGGCACGGTGTCCGCGATGGGCGCCTACGGCCCGATCCCGAACCTGGTGAAGTTCGGCGACGCCATGAACAAGGGCGTCACGATCCACATGAACCAGGCGCCCGTGAAGCGGCAGTGGCCCCGTCTGCTCGAGCACATCCAGGCCGGACACCTGAAGCCGAGCGACATCATCACGCACCGCATCCCGCTCGAGCACATCGCCGAGGGGTACCACCTGTTCTCGTCGAAGCTCGACGACTGCATCAAGACCGTCATCGTCCCGTGAAGGAGCACACCGTGCCCGACAACGCCGCGCCCGATCACACCCCGTACATCGCCGATCCGCCCCGTCGGGTGCCCTCGGCCGAGGAACTCCGCGCCCGCATCCCGGGGTGGGGGAGCGACCTCGACCTCGCGGACCGTCCCTCGGTGCCGAAGCTCTCGCGCGAGGCCGGTTCGGCCACCGGTGCCCACTGGGACCTCCCGCCGCAGCAGGACGGTGCGCACGGCCGGGAGCGCTCGATCGAGCACGCCCACGTGACGCCGGTGTTCGGCACCGCGCAGCCCCTGCACGGGGTCGCCGGGATCGTCCGGCGGTACGCCTACCGGCGGTTCAGCGAGGGGCGTCTGGCGCACTGGATGCTGCTCGTCGTCGGGGACCGCCTGGACGTCGCGACGCACCGGGTGACCGATGCATTCAGGGGTCGGCCGGACCGGGTGATCAGCGAGACCGGCGTCGCGGCGGAACGTGGGAACCGCCCTGTTGCGTCGCGCCTGGGGTCGAGTCGGCGGGACTGGCGGCACCAGGTGCTCGACCCGGTGGTCGCGAACTGGGGTTGGCTGGCGGCGCTCGGTGCCGTCGTGCTGGTGGTGCGGCGGGTGCGCCGCTCGCGGTGACCGCGCAGGCCGCCGGGCTTGCAGCCTGGTGCGGCGTTGCCCACTCGGTGCGACCTTGTTCCGTCACACGGAGTGCACAACCTCGCACCGGCCTGCGACGTGTGCACGCTCCGGACTGGAGGCGCGTGGCGGCCCCGCCCCGCGCCTCCCGTCCGGACGGGCCTGCGTGCAGAGCCACTCCTGCCCCTGCCTCGATCGCCCTGAGCGCAGCGAAGTGGCGCGCGGTTCGCCCTGAGCGCAGCGAAGTGGTGCCCGAGGCGGTGACGCCCTGAGCGCAGCGATGGCGGCACTCGCCGAGAAGACACAACAGAAAATGCCCCCCGACCGAAAGGTCGGGGGGCATGCATTCTGTGTCCGAGAGGGGACTTGAACCCCTACGCCCTAATACGGGCACTAGCACCTCAAGCTAGCGCGTCTACCAATTCCGCCACCCGGACAGGGTGTCTGGTGTCTGATTCCCGGGTTGAACCCGGCGTTCCTGCCGAGAGAAGACACTAGCACGGGTCTGAACGCGCGATGAACACGGTCGCGCATCCCGGGCGAGTCCTGCGTGTCGGGACTCGGCGACGGGGTCGGTGCCGACCGATACCGTGGAGCCATGACGAACCCGGAGCCCTCCGAGCCGCAGTCCGTGCCCGAGCTCGAGGCCACCGCGGCGATCGCCCGCGACCTCATCCGCATCGACACGACGAACTGGGGCGAGGGGAAGTCCCGTGGGGAGACCGAGGCGGCCCACTACGTCGAGGACAAGCTCCGCGCCCTGGGTCTCGAGCCGCAGTTGTTCGAGTCCGAGCCGGACCGGGTGAGCGTCGTGGCACGGGTACCCGGCCGGAACCGTGACAAGCCGGCGCTCGTGGTGCACGGGCACCTCGACGTCGTGCCGGCCGACCCGGCGAACTGGTCGGTCGACCCGTTCGGTGGTGTGGTCAAGGACGGATCGCTGTGGGGTCGCGGCGCCGTCGACATGAAGAACATGGACGCGATGATGCTCACGTCGCTGGCCGACGTCATCGAGCAGCACGGTGCGCCGGAGCGTGACCTGGTGATCGCGTACTTCGCCGACGAAGAGGCCGGGGGAGTCCTGGGGTCCCACCACGTGGTCGACCAGCACCCCGAGGTCTTCGCGGGGGCGTCGGCGGCGATCAGCGAGGTCGGCGGGTACTCGATCACGCTCGGTGACCGTCGCGCCTACCTGCTGCAGACCGGCGAGAAGGCGCTCATGTGGGTGAAGCTGATCGCGCGCGGCACCGCCGCCCACGGCTCGCACGTGATCCGCGACAACGCCGTCACGAAGCTCGCGGCGGCGGTCGCCCGGATCGGCAGCGAGGAGTGGCCCGTCCGGCTCTCGGCCACGACGGACGCGATGGTCGCCGAGGTGGCGCGGTTCCTCGGGGTCGACCCGACGGTCACCGGCCCGGACGAGGTCGCGCTGGCCACCGGCTCGGCGTCGCGGTTCATCCACGCCGCGCTGCACACCACGTCGAACCCGACGGTGCTGACCGCCGGCTACAAGCACAACGTGATCCCGGACACCGCCGAGGCCCTGGTCGACATCCGCTGCCTGCCGGGTGACGAGGAGACCGTGCTCGAGCGGGTGCGGGAGCTCGCCGGACCCGACGTCGAGGTGGTCATGTCGTTCCGCGACATCGGCCTCGAGCAGGACTTCGGCGGCCCGCTGGTCGACGCCGTCCGCGACGTCCTCGGCCGGCACGACCCGGGCGCACCTGTCCTGCCGTACCTGCTGTCCGGCGGCACCGACAACAAGGCGCTCTCGACGCTCGGCATCGCGGGGTACGGGTTCGTGCCGCTCCAGCTGCCGGCCGGTGTCGACTTCCCCGCGATGTTCCACGGCGTGGACGAGCGGGTGCCGCTCGACTCGCTGGCGTTCGGTCGGCGGGTGCTGGGCGACCTGCTCGCCACGTACTGATATTGTTCATGGTCGCCGTCGTGGCGGTGCCCTGACCGACCTCCCCCCTGAAAGGCCCGTGCGATGCACATCCTCGAGGCGATCTTCCTCGGCTTCGTCCAGGGGCTCACCGAGTTCCTGCCGGTGTCCTCCAGCGCGCACCTGCGCATCGTGGGGCTCTTCCTGCCCGACGCGAAGGACCCCGGTGCGGCCTTCACCGCGGTGACGCAGCTCGGCACCGAGACCGCGGTGCTCATCTACTTCTGGAAGGACATCACCCGGATCGTCGGGCGGTGGTTCCGGTCGGTGGTCAAGCGTGACGTGCCGAAGGGCGACCCCGACGTCCGCCTCGGCTGGCTGGTGATCCTCGGCACGATCCCGATCGGGGTGGCCGGGCTCCTGCTCAAGGACTCGATCGAGACCACGTTCCGGTCCCTCTGGATCGTCGCGGTCGTCCTCATCGTGTTCGGTGTCGTGCTCGGGGTGCTCGACCGTGTCGGCCGCAAGGAGCGACGCATCGAGCAGATGACGTTCCGCGGTGGGCTGCTCATCGGCCTGGCGCAGATGCTCGCCCTGGTGCCCGGTGTGTCCCGTTCCGGCGCGACCGTGTCGATGGGTCTCGCCCTCGGGTACACCCGGCCGGCGGCCGCGCGCTTCGCGTTCCTGCTGGCGATCCCGGCGGTGTTCCTGTCCGGCTTCTACGAGGCCGCGACGAGCCTCGGCGACCACGGCTCACCGTTCGGACTCGCCGACACGCTCATCGCCACCGTCGTCGCGTTCGTGGTCGGGTTCGTCGTGATCGCGGCGTTCATGAACTACATCAGCAAGCGCAGCTTCATGCCCTTCGTCGTCTACCGGATCGCACTCGGTATCGTGCTCATCGTGTTGTTGTCGCTCGGAGTGATCCAGCCGTGAGGGCCTGGCAGGCCCCATCCGTCCCCGACGTCCCCGGCGCCGCGCCCCGACCGGTCGTCCACGACACCGCAACGGGCAAGCCGGTGGACCCCGTCCGCGACGAGGACCGCGCTGCGCTGTACGTCTGCGGCATCACGCCGTACGACGCCACGCACCTCGGCCACGCGGCGACCTACCTGGCGTTCGACACGCTCGGCCGCGCCTGGCGTGACGCGGGCCTCGACGTCGAGTACGCGCAGAACGTCACCGACGTGGACGACCCGCTGCTCGAGCGTGCCGCCCGCGACGGCGTCGACTGGCGCGCCCTGGCGGCCGAGCAGGTCGACCTGTTCCGCCGCGACATGGAGTCGCTGCGGATCCTGCCGCCGGACGACTTCGTGGCCGTCACCGACGAGGTCGAGCGCGTCGCCGAGGCCGTCTCGTTCCTGCAGGAGACCGGCTACGCGTACGAGGTCCCGACCGACGGCGCCGAGGGCGACGACCTGTACTTCGACGTGAACCGCCCCACCGACGCGTGGACCCTCGGTGACGAGAGCGGCCTGGACCGCGAGACGATGCTCGCCCTCGCTGCCGAACGCGGCGGCGACCCGGAACGTCCGGGCAAGCGTGATCCGCTCGACCCGCTGCTGTGGCGCGCCGCGCGTGACGGTGAGCCGGCCTGGGACACCGAGATCGGCCCCGGTCGCCCCGGCTGGCACATCGAGTGCAGCGTCATCGCCGGTGATCGCCTCGGGCTGCCGATCAGCGTGCAGGGCGGCGGGAGCGACCTCGTCTTCCCGCACCACGAGATGAGCGCCGGGCACGCTGCTGCCCTCGCGCACCAGCCCCTCGCGAACGCGTTCGTGCACACCGGGATGATCGCCTACCAGGGGACGAAGATCTCGAAGTCGCTCGGCAACCTCGTCACCGTGCGCGGGCTGCTCGACGACGGCGCCGACCCCCGGGCCATCCGGCTCGCGCTGCTGTCGCACAAGTACTCCGACGACTGGGAGTGGTTCGACACCGAGCTGACGAGCGCCCAGACCCGGCTCGCCGGCTGGGATGCCTGGGCCTCCGGAGCCACAGCCGGGCACGCCGACGACGCAGCGGACGTCGCGGCGCGCATCCGCGCGCGGGTCTCCGACGACCTGGACACCCCGGGCGCCGTCGCGGCGGTCGACACGGCGATCGCGGGTGGCACGGCGTGCACGCCGGAGCTCCTCGACCTGATCGACGCGCTGCTCGGCATCCGCCTGGCCTGACCTCGGCTCACCGGCCGTCGCGTCGGTGCCGGAGGTGATCGGGGTGTCGTGACCTTGCGTGGCGGCGGACGGGAGGCCCGTCGCGGGCCCGACCCGTGCCTCCCGTCCGCCGAGTGGTCGCGACACGTCGCGTGTGCGCTGCCGAGGGGTCAGGAACTGTCGTCCGGGCGGGCCGCAACCGACAGTTCGCGACCACTCGGCGGAGGAGAGCGGGGTGTCGTGACCGCACGCGTCCGCCGGGCGGGAGGCCCGTGGCGGGCCAGCCCTGTGCCTCCCGTCCGCCAGGTGGTCGCGACACGTCGCGTGTGCGCTGCCGAGGGGTCAGGAACAGTCGCCCGGGAGGGCCGCAACCGACGATTCGTGACCACTCGGCGGAGGTGAGCGGGCTGTTGTGACCGCACGCCCCCGCCGGGCGGGAGGCCCGTGGCGGGCCAGCCCCGTGCCTCCCGTACGCCGAGCGGTCGCGACACGTCGCGTGTGCGCTGCCGAGGGGTCAGGAACTGTCGTCCGGGCGGGCCGCAACCGACAGTTCGTGACCACTCGGCGGAGGTGAGCGGGCTGTTGTGACCGCACCCCTCCCGACCGTCAGGGGGTGACGGCTACTGCTGCGGCGGCTGCTGGGGCCGCCACGGCCCCTCGCCACCGGCGGTGCCGCCGTCCTTGCCGTCCTTGCGCTCACGGCGACGGAGGTACTGCTCGAACTCCTGCGCGATGGCGTCGCCCGACGCCTCGGGGGAGTCGACCGTGTCGCGCGCCTGCTCGAGCTGCCCGATGTAGGACGCCATGTCCTCGTCATCGGCGGCGAGGGCGTCGATCCCCTCTTCCCACTCGGTGGCGTCGTCGAGCAGCGACCCGCGCGGCACCGTGACGTCCGTGAGCTCCTCGATCTTGTCGAGCAGCGAGAGCGTGGCCTTCGGCGAGGGCGAGTTGTGCACGTAGTGCGGCACCGACGCCCACAGGGACAGCGTGGTCAGCCCGGCCTTGTCCATCGCGTCGGCGAGGACCCCGAGGATGCCGGTCGGGCCCTCGTACGACGAGCGGTCGACGTCGAAGGCGGCGCGGACCCCGGCGTTCTCGCTCGACACGAAGACCGAGATCGGTCGGGTGTGCGGGACGTCGGCGAGCATGGCCCCGACGAAGACGACGGCATCGATCGAGTAGACGTCCGCCAGGTCGATAATCTCCGAGCAGAAGCCCCGCCAGGTGCGCGAGGGTTCCGGGCCGACGAGCACGAAGACGTCACGGTCGGTGGGGGAGCCGGTGGCGCCGATGACGGGACGACCCTCGGCACCGGGGCCGTACAGCACGATCCGGGGCCACTGCACGCCGCGGTCGCCGTTGTCGTCGGTGCCGACGGTGGGCCGGTTGAACTGGAAGTCGACGTACCGCTCGCCGTCGAGCTCGCGCAGCTCGTCGAGCCCGAGCGACTCGACGATGCGACGCGCCAGACCGCTCGCGGCCTCGCCGGCGTCGTTCCAGCCCTCGAAGGCGACGACGAGCAAGCGACCGTCGCTGAAGGGGGAGTGCTGTGGCACGGAGCGGACCTCCTGGTGGTGGAGCGGAGCGGGGCGGGAGCGATGCCCCCGGCCGGACACGATTCAGGCATCCACTGTAGGCCCAGGGGGTGTCAGCGCACGCGCGCGTCCGCGCCCAGCGGAACGGCCCCGGTAGACTCGTCGCCCGTGACCGCGCATCCTCCTGCCCTCGTCCCGCCCGCAGCCGTGCTGTGGGACATGGACGGCACGATCATCGACACCGAGCCGATCTGGCAGCGGTCCCAGGTCGACCTGACGACCCGGTACGGCGCCGAGTGGACGGAAGCGGACGGCCTGTCCCTGGTGGGCAGCGGTCTCGAGCGCTCCGGTGAGCTCCTGCGTGCCAGGGGCGTCGACATGGAGGTCGAGGAGATCATCCAGTGGATGACCGACTACGTGATGGAGCACCTGCGCGCCGGTGAACTGCCCTGGCGGCCGGGTGCCCGTGAACTCGTCGAGGAGCTCCACGCCCGCGGCATCCCGACCGCCCTGGTCACGATGTCCCGTCGCAAGATGGCGCTCGTCGCCGCCGAGGCCCTGGGCGAGCGTGGCTTCCGCGTCGTCGTGGCCGGCGACGACGTCGACCGCCCGAAGCCGTTCCCGGACGCGTACCTGTCCGCCGCAGCGCAGCTCGGCGTCGAGCCCACCGCGTGCGTCGCGATCGAGGACTCCGCGACCGGCGTCGCGTCGGCCGTCGCCTCCGGCGCCGTCACGGTCGCCGTCGAGCACATCGTCCCGCTGTCCGAGATCGCCGGCGGCGACGTGCACCTGACCACCCTGGCGGGGGTCGACGTCGACCGGCTGGTCGAGTTGACGACGCCGGCACTGGCCGCACGGACTGGAGGCGCGGTGCCGGACCCGGCGCACGCTGCGGACACCGAAGGGGTCACCCGATGAGCCACACCGACGACGCACGCGACGAGGCGCACGCGAGCCGCGCCTCCGCTCCGACCGCGGACCCGACCGCAGCGCTCCCGCACACCGCGGGCGGCGCACCGCACACGCCGCCGCGCGGCCCGTTCCGGGCCGGCGACCGCGTGCAGCTGACCGGTCCGAAGGGCAAGCTCACCACGCTGTCGCTCGAGACCGCGGGTGAGTACCACACGCACCGCGGGGTGCTCCGGCACGACGACGTCATCGGCCAGCCCGACGGCTCGGTCATCCGGGCGAGCACCGGTGACGAGTACCTCGCGCTCCGTCCGCTGCTCAACGACTACGTGATGTCGATGCCGCGTGGTGCCGCGATCGTCTACCCGAAGGACGCCGCGCAGATCGTGGCCTTCGCGGACGTCTTCCCCGGTGCTCGCGTGGTCGAGGCCGGGGTCGGCTCGGGGGCGCTGTCGCTGTTCCTGCTCCGTGCGATCGGCCCGACCGGGCAGCTGCAGTCGTTCGAGCGCCGCGAGGAGTTCGCGGCCATCGCGAAGGGCAACGTCGGCACGTTCCTCGGAGCCGTCCCGGACAACTGGTCCGTCACCGTCGGTGACCTGGTCGAGTCGCTGCCCGACGCGACCGAGCCGCAGAGCGTCGACCGCGTCGTGCTCGACATGCTCGCGCCGTGGGAGTGCGTGGACGCCGCAGCCGACGCCCTCGTGCCCGGCGGACTCATCGTCTGCTACGTCGCGACCGTCACGCAGCTGTCGCGCACGGCCGAGGCCCTGCGCGACACCGGACGCTTCACCGACCCGATGCCGAGCGAGACCCTGGTGCGCACCTGGCACGTCGAGGGCCTCGCCGTCCGCCCGGACCACCGCATGGTCGGGCACACCGGGTTCCTCATCACGGCACGACGCCTCGCCGACGGGACGGTGCTGCCGAACCTGAAGCGCCGCGCGGGCAAGGCGGAGTTCTCGGACGAGGACATCGAGGCCTGGACCCCCGGCGCCGTGGGCGAGCGGGCGACGAGCGACAAGAAGCTCCGCAAGGTTGCTCGGCAGTCGGCGGCGCAGGCGCGCAAGGTCGCGGCGGCCGAGGCGTCGTCGGCGGCGGTGGATGGTGCTGCGGAACCGTCCGGGTCCGCTGCGGCACCGTCGGGTGCCGCTGCGGCTCCGTCCGGGGCCGTCGAGGACGAACGGTAGGCTGACGGCGTGCCCGTCCTGCATCGAACGGAAAGAGGGTCCGTGCGCACCATCCCCGCACTCCTGGTCACCATCGGTCTCGCGGTGTCCCTCACCGCCTGTGCCTCCAACGGTGCCGGCACCACGCCCTCGAGCTGTGCCGCTCCCGGCGCCGCGTCCGAAGCGGTGACCGCCACCGGCAAGTTCGGCTCGGAGCCGAAGGTCAGCGTGCCGAAGGGCCTGACCACCAAGGGCACCCAGGTGTCCGTGCTGAAGCAGGGCAGCGGTCGCACGATCGACGACGGCACCCCCGTCCTGGTCGAGTACACCCTGGTCGACGGCTCCACGGGCGAGGTCGCCCAGACGAGCGGCTACTCGGGCCAGACGGCACCGATCACCGCCGGTGCGAGCAATTACGGGGCCCTCGGTGCTTCGCTGCAGTGCGCCCACGTCGGCGATCGACTGGCGGTGGCCCTGCCGAAGAGCGCCCTGAGCGGCACCGACGGCACCGGTGGCAGCTCCTCGTCGAAGAAGACCGAGGACGCCGTGATCGCCGTCATCGACGTCAAGCGCGCGTTCGACGCCCGCGCCACCGGTACCCCGCAGCTCGCCGGCGACAAGATGCCGGCCGTCGTGCTCGCGCCGTCCGGAGCCCCCGGCATCACGATCCCGTCGTGGAGCGCCCCGAAGTCGAACGAGACCCACCTGCTCCGCAAGGGCGACGGTCGCGAGCTCACCGCCAAGGACACCGCGGTCATCAAGTACACCGCCGTCACCTGGGGTGCCGACCCGTCCGTCGCCGGCTCCAGCTGGACCGACGGTTCCGGCGCGCAGGCCATCCCGCTCACCAAGGGCCAGGTCGACGAGGGCGTCCGGACCGCGATCGTCGGGCACCACGTCGGCGACCAGGTCCTGGCCATCGTCAACCAGCAGGGGACCGCGTACGCGTACGTGATCGACGTGCTCGGGGCGATCTCGAACTGACCCGGTCCGACCGTCCACGGACCACGGCGCGGGTGCACTGCGGTGCACCCGCGCTGCCGTAGGATCGGCTCGTGCCAGCGACCCGTGTGCCCCGTGTGCCCGCCGAGGAGCGGCTGTTCAGCCTCGTGCTCGCGCTGCTCTCGACGGAGTCCGGGCTGACCAAGGCCGAGATCCTGGCCAACGTGCAGGGGTACCGGCAGCGGTTCTCGCCCGGCGGCGACAACGCCTCGCTCGAGCGCCAGTTCGAACGCGACAAGGACGACGTCCGCGAGCTCGGCATCCCCCTCGAGACCATCGAGACCCCGGGTGCCGCGGGCAACAACCAGACGCTCCGGTACCGGATCCCGAAGGGCGAGTACGACCTGCCGGTCGACGTCCGCTTCACCCCGGACGAATCCGCGTTGCTCTCCCTGGCCGCGATGGCCTGGCGCGAAGGCGCCCTGTCCGCCGACTCGCGCCGTGGCCTGCTGAAGGTCCGCTCGGCCGGTGCCGAGGACGACGACGGTGCCCTGCAGCTCGGGGTCGACGCGTACGCTCCGCGGCTCCGCGCCCGGGATGCCTCCTTCGAGCCGCTCCGTTCCGCGCTCGACCGCGGTGCAGCCGTGCGCTTCGACTACATCACGCCGGGGCAGCACGACGCGCGTCGGCGCGAAGCGGCTCCACTCGCTCTGGTGCAGCACGGCGGCCGGTGGATGCTCGCCGCCCACGAGTTCGCGACGGACTCGGACAAGAACTACCTGCTGTCCCGCATCGTCGGGCCGGTCACCCAGTACGAGGTCGGGCAGCACACCGCTCCCGTCGGCGCGGGGGAGCGCACCCTCGCCGAACTCGAGCGGATCTGGGCCGAGCGCACCGCGCGCATCGCCGTGACGCCGGGTTCCGACGCCGAACGCCGACTGACCCGTCGCCGCGACACCGAGACCGACGCCGACGGCGCGCTCGTGCTGCACCACGTCGACCCGCAGATCCTCGCCGAGGAACTCGCCGCCTTCGGGCCCGAGGTCCGGGTGCTCGAGCCCGACGACCTGCGGGCACGGGTCGACGAGCGCCTCCGTGCACTCGTGCGCGACCACACCGACGACGACGGTGCCGCAGCCCCCGGAGAGGACCCCGTTCGTGGCTGACGCCCAACCCCTGCAGGCGCAGGACAAGCTCGCGTTCCTGCTCGCCCTGGTGCCGTACCTGATCGACCGCGAGCGGGTCTCGGTGGCCGAGGCCGCTCGGCACTTCGGTGTGCCCGAGGCCCGCATCCGGCGTGCCGTCGAACTCATCGCGGTGTCCGGGGTGCCCGGCGAGACGATGCAGTACCAGCACGGCGACCTGTTCGACATCGCGTGGGACGACTTCGACCAGAACGACATGATCGTGCTGACCAACCTGGTGGCGATCGACGACTCACCGCGTCTGTCGGCTCGTGAAGCCTCGGCGCTCATCGCCGGCCTGCAGTACCTGTCCGCGCTGCCCGAGGCCGCCGACCGTGACGCCATCCGTGCGCTCATGGCCAAGCTGTCCCGCGGTGCCGGGGGAGCGGCGTCGACCGTCGCCGTCGGGCAGGACCTGCACGACGTCGCCCTCGCCACCATCCGCCGGGCGATGTCCGACGGCCGGGGCCTGGTCTTCGAGTACGCCGGACCGCGCACCCAGGGCGGCACCCGACGGGTCGACCCGCTCCGGGTCGAATCCATCGACACCGACTGGTACCTCCGCGCGTGGGACCTCGACCGGCAGGCGCTCCGGACGTTCCGGCTCGACCGGATGTCGGAGGCGCGCGTCGACGACCGCCCGGCCGAGAAGACGATCGACCAGGTCGTGATCCCGGACACGCTGTTCCAGCAGGCCGCCGACGACGTCATCGTCACGGTGGAACTCGACTCGACGTCGCTGCCCCTGGTCGCCGACTTCCTGTCCGACACCGCCGACGCGCCCGACGATGACGGGCGTGTGCGCATCCGGCTCGCGGCGTCGCACGGGTTCGACGGCGTGGTCCGGCTCGTCGCCGGGTTGCCGGGTCGTGCCGTGGTGCTCGACCCGCCCGCGGCCCGTGACGCCGTGCGCGACTTCGCGGCCGCTGCCCTCGCCGCGGGCTGAGGTCTGCCGCTGCGGCCCGTTCGAGCGCTGCACGTTCCGCCCATGTACGCCCGTTCGCGCACGGTGGACCTCGGGTACCTGGTCGTTCCGGCGTACCCGATGTGTTGATCCGACGAGGTATGCACGATCTCGCCAGGTATGCCCGATCTCGCGAGGTACGCCCGATCTTGCCAGGTACGCCCGATCCCGCACGGTGGACTTCGGGTACCTGGTCGTTCCGGGCGTACCTGGTTTGTTGATCCGACCAGGTACACCCGATCTCGCCAGGTGTGCCCGATCGTGCCAGGTACGCCCGCTCGCGCACGGTGGACTTCGGGTGCCTGGTCGTTCCGGGCGTACCTGGTGTGTTGATCGGACCAGGTGTGCCCGATCTCGCCAAGTACGCCCGATCGTGCCAGGTACGCCCGATCCCGCACGGTGGACCTCGGGTACCTGGTCGTTCCGGGCGTACCTGGTGTGTTGATCCGACCAGGTACGCCCGATCTCGCCAGGTGTGCCCGATCGTGCCAGGTACGCCCGCTCGCGCACGGTGGACTTCGGGTGCCTGGTCGTTCCGGGCGTACCTGGTGTGTTGATCGGACCAGGTGT
>NZ_QKSJ01000024.1:0-25379 GCF_003234135.1 Curtobacterium sp. MCPF17_018
CCCCGGGGCTATCGTCAGCAGGTGCCCCGCCCCACCCCCGTCCGTCCGCGGTCCGTCGACCGCCGGACCGCCGTCCTCGCCGTGCTCGCGCTCGTCGCGTTCGGCGTGGCGGCGACCGCCCGGGTGCTGGTGGACGTGACCACGTCGGCCGCGGCGTCACCCGCCCGGTACGCCACCGTCGCGCTCGCTCCGGAGGCGTGGAACGGCTTCGACACCGCGAACGTCATCGCCGCCGTCGGGGCGAGCTGCGCCGGCGCCGGGGTGCTGCTCTTCGGTGCGGCACTGGTGTCGGCGGTCCGGCGTGAGCGCGGTCGTCGGCTGCCGCTGGTCCTCGCGGTCGTGACGCTCGCGATGGTCGTCGGCGCCGTGGTCGCCGGGGTGGCCTCCGGCGAGCAGACCGACTTCGACGCGGCTGCCCACTGGGCCATCCTGCGGACCGCACTGGCGGGACTGGCCGCAGCGAGCCTCCCGGCCCTCTGCCTGGCCGCCCTGCGTGCTCGCGCCCGCCGTACCGACTGACCCGCACCGAGCTTTCGCGCTCACCGACAGATCACGTCGGTCGCAGTGCGTGAGCGGTCGCTCAGCGCGAAACGCGCTGAGCGCCCGGCGCTACTTCTTCTTCTCTTCGACGTCGCCGGAGAGCGCCGCGATGAAGGCTTCCTGCGGGACCTCGACCCGACCGATGGTCTTCATGCGCTTCTTGCCCTCCTTCTGCTTCTCGAGGAGCTTGCGCTTGCGGGTGATGTCGCCGCCGTAGCACTTCGCCAGGACGTCCTTGCGCATCGCGCGGATGCTCTCGCGGGCGATGATGCGGGCGCCGATGGCAGCCTGGATCGGCACCTCGAACTGCTGGCGCGGGATGAGCTTGCGCAGCCGCTCGGTCATGAGCGTGCCGTAGGCGTACGCCTTGTCGCGGTGCACGATCGCGCTGAAGGCGTCGACCTGGTCCCCCTGCAGCAGGATGTCGACCTTGACGAGGTCGGCGGCCTGGTCGCCGGTGGGCTCGTAGTCGAGCGACGCGTAGCCCTGGGTCTTGCTCTTCAGCTGGTCGAAGAAGTCGAAGACGATCTCGCCGAGGGGCATCTCGTAGCGGATCTCGACGCGGTCCTCGCCGAGGTACTCCATGCCGAGCAGGGAGCCGCGGCGCTGCTGGCACAGCTCCATGATCGCGCCGACGTAGTCCTTCGGGGCCAGGATCGCGGCGCGGACCATCGGCTCGCGGACCTCGACGATGCGCCCGGTCGGGAACTCCGAGGGGTTCGTGACCTCGGTCACGGAGTTGTCCTCGGTCGTGACCTCGTAGATCACGCTCGGGGCCGTCGTGATGAGGTCGAGACCGAACTCGCGGGACAGCCGCTCGGTGATGATCTCGAGGTGCAGCAGCCCGAGGAACCCGCAGCGGAACCCGAAGCCGAGCGCGACCGAGGTCTCCGGCTCGTAGACCAGTGCGGCGTCGGAGAGCTTCAGCTTGTCGAGCGCTTCGCGGAGCACCGGGTAGTCGCTGCCGTCGATCGGGTACAGGCCCGAGAACACCATCGGCTTCGGGTCCGTGTAGCCGGGCAGCGCCTGGGTCGCGGGCTTCTGCGCGCTCGTGACGGTGTCGCCGACCTTGGACTGGCGGACGTCCTTCACGCCGGTGATCAGGTAGCCGACCTCGCCGACGGACAGACCCTTCGTGGGCTTCGGCTCCGGGCTCGAGACCCCGATCTCCAGGATCTCGTGCGTCGACTTGGTCGACATCATCTGGACCTTCTCGCGGGGCGAGATGGTGCCGTCGATCATGCGGACGTAGGTGACGACGCCGCGGTAGCTGTCGTAGACCGAGTCGAAGATCATCGCGCGGGGCGCTGCCTCGGCGTCGCCGACGGGGGCCGGCACGCGACGGACCACCAGGTCGAGGAGCTCGGGCACCCCGACGCCGGTCTTGCCGGACACCCGGAGGACGTCCTCCGGCTTGCCACCGATGAGCTGCGCGAGCTCGGCCGCGTACTTGTCCGGTTCGGCCGCCGGGAGGTCGATCTTGTTGAGGACCGGGATGATCTCGAGGTCGTTCTCGAGCGCCAGGTACAGGTTCGCGAGCGTCTGCGCCTCGATGCCCTGGGCGGCGTCGACGAGCAGGATCGCTCCCTCGCACGCCGCCAGGGAGCGCGAGACCTCGTACGAGAAGTCGACGTGCCCGGGGGTGTCGATCATGTTCAGCGCGAAGGTCTCACCGTCGAGTTCCCACGGCATGCGCACGGCCTGCGACTTGATCGTGATGCCGCGCTCGCGCTCGATGTCCATGCGGTCGAGGTACTGCGCACGCATCGCACGGTCCTCCACGATGCCGGTGATCGAGAGCATGCGGTCGGCCAGCGTCGACTTGCCGTGGTCGATGTGCGCGATGATGCAGAAGTTGCGGATCGCGTCTGCCGGGGTCGCTGCGGGCTCCAGCGGAGCGGATGCTTGTGGGCTCACGGTTCCTCAGGTGGGTCGGACGGTCGCAACAGTCTCCCACGCTTCACCCGCCCTGGAGGCACGGCGCGCGTCCGCCACGTGCCTGACGGACGCGGGCCGTGCCTCCAGGGCCGTGGTCCGGTCGACGAGGCGGGCGTCGGCCGCCGGTCAGACCGTCGCGTGCGCCGGAGCCGGCAGGGCACCCAGGCCGCGCCGGAGGTCGTCCGCGGTGGCTGCGAGGCACACGCGGATCCACCCCTCGCCGGTGCGTCCGAAGGCGCTGCCCGGTGCGACGGCGACCCGCTCGCGCTGCAGGAACCCGAGCGCCCACTCGGCGATGTCCCCGTCGGACGCGTGCGACATGTCGACCCACAGGTAGAACGCCCCGCGCGGGTCGAGGTACCGGATTCCGGCGGCGTCGAGCGTCGCCTTCGCGACCTCGAGGTTCGCGCGGTAGTGCTCCCGAGCGTCGCGCACCGCCGAGTGGTCCCCCACGATCGCCGCGAGGGCCGCGTACTGGTCGGGTTCGGCGACGCAGCTGATCATGGCCTCCTGCGTGGTCCGCATCGTCGCGCCGAGCCCCTTCGGCGTGACGAGGTAGCCGACGCGGACGCCGGTCATGGCGTACGTCTTGCTCAATGAGAACGCCGAGAACACGCGGTCGTCCTCGTCGAGCGCCGCCAGGCTCACGTGGCGGGTGCCGTAGGTGAAGTACTCGTAGACCTCGTCGCTGATGACCCAGAGGTCGTGCCGCTTCGCGAAGGCCAGGAGCGCACGGAGGGTCTCCTCGCCGAAGACCGAGCCGAGCGGGTTCGACGGCGAGTTGACGATCAGTACCCGGGTGCGTTCGGTGACGCTCGCCTCGAGGGCCTGCAGGTCGGGTTCGAACCCGTGCTGCGGCTCCAGCCGGTACGGCACCGGGGTCGCACCGATGATCTGGGCGTTCATCGTGAAGGTCGTGTAGCCGGGGTCCGGCACGAGCACCTCGTCACCCGGGCTCAGGGTCAGCGTCATCGCCTGGAAGAGCGCCTGGGTCGCACCGATCGTCATCCAGATCTGCTCGAGGTCGGCCTCGATCCGGTTCTCACGGCGGAGCTTGTCGCGGACGGCTTCGCGGAGGGGCGCGATCCCGCCGTTCGGCGTGTACCCGGTGCGGTCCTCGGTCCAGGCGCGACGGGCCGCCTCACCGATGTGCGGCGCCACCGGGACGTCCGGCTCACCGATCACGAGCATCGTGACGTCCGTGCCGCTCGACTGCAGCAGGGCCGCCTGCTCGAAGACCCTCCGGATGCCGGAGGCGGGCACGGTGTCGATGCGCGGTGCGAGGGAGGGCATGTCCGTCACGGTATCCGGTGCGTGTTGCCGAGGGGTTTCGGCGCGGTCGACCGCGGGCTTCCGCCGATCCGGCGGTGTTTCGTGCTTTGGTGGCAGCCCGCTTGCCTGGTAGTGTTGGTGGCTGGCTTCCGCGTTCCCCGCCCACGGGTGGAACGCGATGCGACCAAGGGCCCCTCTACCCTGCGGTCGCGCCCACCCGTACGAGACGAGCAGGAGCAATTCATGGCGAACATCAAGTCGCAGATCAAGCGCATCAAGACCAACCTCAAGGCCACCGAGCGCAACAAGGCCTACAAGTCGGAGCTCAAGACGCACATCCGTCGTGCCAACGACGCCGTCGCCGCCGGTGACAAGGACAAGGCCGTTGCCGCCCTGGCCCTCGCGTCGAAGAAGCTCGACAAGGCCGTGAGCAAGGGTGTCATCCACAAGAACCAGGCCGCGAACCGCAAGTCGGCCATCGCGAAGAAGGTCTCGTCGCTCTGACGTCCTGACCCTTCTGGTCCGAAGGCCCCGCACCGTTGGTGCGGGGCCTTCGTCGTGTGTGGGCTGTGTGGGCTGCGTGGGCTCTCGAGTGAGCAGAAGACGACGGGTCACCGGGGATCACACGTCGTCTTCTGCTCACTCGACGACGCGGGACGGCCGGGACGGCCGGGAGACCCGACTCGCCTCAGCGGGGCTCGCCGCGTCGGGCGATGGTGCGGACCATGACCTCGAGCGCATAGTGCGCGTCGCGTGACCCACCCTTCACCGCGGTGTCCGCCTCGGCGATGCTGATGATCGCGTTCGCCAGCCCGGACTCGCTCCAGCCGGCGACGTCACGCTGCGCGCGCTGCACCTGCCACGGCGCCATGCCGAGCGCCGAGGCCGCCTGCCCGCTCGGGCCCCGGAAGGCGCTGACCTTCGCCATCGTGCGGATCTTGCTCGCGAACGCGGCGACGATCGGCACGGGTGCCTCGCCGGTGGCCAGGGCGTGCCGCAGCTCGACGATCGCCGGTGCCGACCGACCCGCGAGGGCGATGTCGGCGACCTTGAACGCGTTCGTCTCGACGCGACCGCCGTAGTACTTGTCGACGACCTTGTCGGTGATCTCCTCGGCCTCGTCCGCCAGGAGCTGTCGGCACGCGGCGGCGAGTTCGGCGAGGTCGTCGGCGAACGCGGTCACCAGGGTCCGGACGGCGGAGGGCGCGATCCGGCGTCGTGCGGCGCGGAACTCGGCGTTCACGAAGTCGATGCGGTCGGTCTCGCGCTTGAGCTCGTCGCACAGCACCTCGACCCCGCCGCCGACACCGCTGCGGATCGTGTCGAGGAGCTTCTTGCCGCGCACGCCACCCCCGTGCCGGAGCACCAGGGTGACGTCGTCGGCGGGGGCCTGCAGGTACGAGATCGTCTCGGTGATGAAGGCGTCGGTGCACTTCTCGACGTTCGTGACCTGCACGAGTCGCGGCTCGCCGAACAGCGACGGGCTGGCGAGGGTGGCGAGGAGCCCGGGGGCGTACTGGTCGGCTTCGAGGTCGTGCACCTCGAGCGCGGGGTCCTCGCCCTGCAGCAGGTCCTTCAGCACACCGCGGGCACGGTCGGCGAGGAATGCTTCGGGCCCGGTGATGAGCACGACGGGTGCCGGACGGATCCCCGACCAGGGCACCTGGTCGATCTTTGCTGCGGCGCGCGCGGGCTTCTTGGCGGCCATGTGGTCCTTCCGGTGGTGCCGGCCCGGACGGTGCCGGGTCGAGTGGTGCACCGACGATCCTACGGGCGGCCGCCGACGACGAGCGCTCCGTCCACACCCGCACCTCGTCGCTGCCGGAGCGGGCGAGCACCACGGTGCCGCGCTCGTCGGTGCGGAGCGGCAGCGTGCCCGCGGTCTCGAGCATGCCGAGCGCGGACGGCGTCGGATGCCCGTAGGTGTTGTCCGCGCCGACCCCGATGAGTCCGACCCGCGCAGCGAGCCCTCGGTAGAGCTGCGGGTCCTGGTCCGCGGAGCCGTGGTGCGCCACCTTCACGACGTCGATCGGCCCCGCCGGCAGACCACCGGCGTTGCGCAGCCGACGTTGCGACGACTCCCCCAGGTCGCCGAGGAAGACCCCGGTCAGGCACGCCGCACATGAGTCTCCGTCGGCCGGCCCCGTGACCAGCACGATGCTCGCGTCGTTGCCGGCGGCACGGTCGTCGCCCGGGGGCCACACCACGCGCCAGGTGAGCGGCCCGAGGGTGCCGGAGACCCGGTCGTCCGCCGTCCGGACGTCGACACCGGCACGCCGGAGGTCGTCGACCACCCGCTCGTCCGACTCGCGGCCCACGGGTCCGACCAACGCGGTGTCGACGGTGCCGACCACAGCGTTCACCGCGCCGACGTGGTCACGGTCGAAGTGCGTCAGGACGAGCAGGTCGATCCGGGTGACCCCCAGCAGGTCCAGACACGCCCGGAGCCGTTCCTCGTCGTCGCCGGTGTCCACCAGCGCGACGGCATCGTCGCCACGGAGCAGCACGCCGTCCCCCTGCCCGACGTCACACGCGGCGACCGACCAGTCGCCCGGCACCGATCCCCGGACGACGAGCACCGGGACGGTGACCGCTGCGACACCGACCACGACCACCACCCCTGCGGCGAGCAGCAACCGGGAGCCCAGCCGCCCCCGGACCAGCACGGCGACCGCGATGCAGCCGCACACCAGCACGGCGGCGGCCACACCGAGCACCCCGGCCGGCCAGGGTGCCGAGGCGTAGGGCAGGGCCGCCGCCCCGTGCGCGATGCCCCCGACGGCGGCGGCCGGGACCCACGCGACGGCCGCGAGCCCCTGCGCACCCACCGGCCACACCGGAGCGACGCCACACGCGGCGAGCCCGATCACCGTGACGACCGGCGCGAACGGCTCCGCCAGCAGGTTCGCCGGCACCGCGTAGGTCGGGAGCGCCGCCGACAGCGGGATCGTCACCGGCCAGCAGGCCACCTGCGCTGCGACCGGGATCGCGAGTGCGGCGGCGACCGGCGGCCACACACGACGTGCCAGGAGCTCGGTGAGCGGCGGGCCGAGCACCACGATCCCGCTCGTGGCGAGCACGGACAGGGCGAACGCGAACGACCGTGCGAACCAGGGGTCGACCACGAGCATGCCGACCGCGGCGAGGGCGATGAGCGGTACGCCCCGCACCGGTCGACCGGCCAGGTGCACGACGAGCACCACGATCGCCATCACCGTCGCCCGGACGATCGAGGGGTCGGGCCGCACGAGCACGACGAACACCAGGAGCACGGCGACGGCCGCCGCGGCCCGCAGGCCTCGTGCCAGACCACAGGCGCGGCCGAGGACCACGACGAGTCCGACCACCACGGCGCAGTTCGCCCCGGATACAGTTACCAAGGGAAGGTCATATGCCGCAGCTGAGCGTTCGTGAGTACCTGCGCGTGTCGCGGGATCGGTCTGGCGAGGGGAAAAGCCCAGATCAGCAACATGATGAGAACCTCGCTGCGATCGTGCGCCAGGGCTGGATCCTGCACCCTGACGAGCCATACCGAGACACCGATCGCAGCGCGAGCAGGTACGCGACGAAGCAACGCGAGGACTTCAAGCGTCTCATCGACGACCTCGAGTCCGGCGACTTCGGCGCGGACATCCTTGCGATCTGGGAGTCGAGCCGCGGCTCCCGACGTGTTGGCGAGTGGGTGGACCTGGTCGACCTCTGCAAGGAGCGAAGGGTGCAGATCTGGGTCACGACGCACGGCCGGCTTTACGACCCGAAGAACGCGCGAGACCGACGAAGTCTCCTCGAGGACGCCGTCGACGCAGAGTACGAGTCGGACAAAACGTCCGAACGGCTGCTGCGGAGCGTTCGCGCCGCCGCAGAGCGCGGCGCACCTCACGGCAAGAACCTCTATGGATACGTCCGCGTGTACGACCCTCAGACCCGTCGCCTCCTTCGCATTGAGGAGCATCCCGAACAGGCACCCGTCGTCCGCGAAGCAGCCCGCCGTATTCTCAGCGGCGACTCGTTCCGGGCGATCGCTCGAGACTTCAACACGCGCGGGTTGCCTGCTCGGCGTCCGAGTCGCGTAGAGAATCGCAGCGATCTCGGTTGGACGGCGCCGGCTGTCAAGCAGATGCTGACTACCGCTGCCTATGCGGGCAAGCGGGAGCACAAGGGCGAGATCGTTGCTGATGCGGTCTGGCCAGCGCTCTACGACTTCAGCACGTGGCAGAAGCTCCAGGCCGTGATGTATCCGGCATCGCGCCGTCGAACGAACGACTGGCCCGCACAGCATCTTCTTGCCGGGATCGCGATCTGCGGCGTGTGCGGCGGCCGACTTCACGTGGGTCGCCAGAACGCGGGCAAGAAGAAGACCGACCTAGAGGGGAACCCGCTGCCAAGGCAGACATACAAGACCTACGTCTGCGACGGAGCATCGAAGAGGCCGGGAGCGCCCGGCCAGTCGGGGTTCCACGTGAGCATGCGCGAAGAGCTGCTCGATGAGGTCGTGGTCGAGATTCTCTTCGAACGCCTCGAACGCCCTGACTTCCTTGCTACGAGCGAGGACGAGGACGACAAAGCAGACCTCCAGCGCAAAGCACTTCTGGCAGAAATCAAGAGCTATGAGGATTACCTCGAGGGCGTTCGCGCGCAGGCCGCCGCCCAGATGCGCTTCGACCTGATCGTCGATCAGGAGGCTCGTGTCATACCGCAGATCGAGGCGGCACGAGAGCGACTTGGTAAGTTGTCGACACTCGATCCGCTGGTGGCAAGACTCGTGTCTGACGGCGGCCTCCGCGATCGGTGGCAGCACATGGAGCTGCAGGAGAAGCGAAGACTCGTTCGGGCTGTCCTCGTACCGATGGTGAAGCCCGTTGGCCGGGGTTGGCGCGGGAAGCAAGGCGTGAACCGCGATCGAGTCGTCGTGGCCTGGCACTGAGGTCGCGTCGGGGCTCGCTGGGTTCACCTGGCGCCTGTGTGCGGCGAAGCATCGAGGAGGACCTCGTAGGGACCCGGCGCCCGCCTCGCGGGTTGTCGCCGGCAGCAGGCCCTCTACCTGCTCGGGCGGCGGAAGATCTTCCCGCTGAGGCTCCCGCCGTCACGCCCTACGTCGAAACAGAACTCCATCCCTGCTCCTCGACGTCTCCTCGCTCCTCCCCTTGTACGGGTCGACCACCCCCGAACTGGGCACAAAATTCCCTCGAACGAAATCTGCACAGCTCAAAATCGATGCTTGACTATCAGCCGTTCGACAAACGTTGAACGCACAACTTCACAAGATCTAATTCCCGACGCCGCGAGGCACAGGGTGCGATACCAGTTGCAGATCAACTGGTTGACTTTTCCTTTACCTGATCGTTCGTTGTGCTCTAGATGTCATGGAGCAACAATTGACCAACATTGCCACCGTCGCTGACACCCAGCGAGCATTCGGTTTGACCTTGACCGAGGCCGCTGAGCGCAGCGGCTACGGGGTCTCGACGCTACGTCGCCACATCAAGGAAGGCGGCCTCCCTGCCGTCAAGGCCAAGGGCCGCGTCTTCATCAAGCCGGAGGACCTCGAAGAGTTCGCCCAACCAGTCGACATGAACTCGACTGAGGAGAGCCTGCAGGAGTGGGCCAAGCGGGTCGCCGCGAAGGCACCCCCTTTCAAAGCCGAGCAGCGCGCGATCATCATGAGTGCCTTCGCATCGACGCTCCGCGGCGAATGACGCGCTTGCGGACTGAATGGCGGCCGCCCGTCAGACCACACGAAGTCTCACGCGACGCTCGCGAGCGACGTCGGGTCGCCTGCGACAGCTTCAGATGCGGCACAGCGCTTTGTCGCGACTGCCGTCGGTGGCCTGTCAACTCAGGCACAATTCCAGTTGGTCGAGCCTCCGGCTTTCCAGCACCGCTCGGGCAATGTTACAGAACGCGCGAAGGCGCAGATCGAGCAGATCTGCCGGCGCTCGCGTCGGTGACGTTGATGACGTCTTCACACCACACTCCTCATCACCTTCGGAGCTCTTGAGCCTCCTAGGCCAAGAGTTCTGTTTCGCAACGTCACCAACGTCACCGCTCGCTCTTGAGCTCAGTCCGTAGTGCCCCGCGGGCTCTTCCCCTGCAGACGTACCGCAGGCGATTCAAGCACGTCGGGACCACCGTGCCCTCATCCCGTGGCGACGCCGCGCGCTGCGCCTCCGGCCGCCTCCAGCGCGGTGCGCATCCCCCACATAAGTAGAAGGCCTCGGCGCTAGAGACGCCGAGGCCGATCAATCAGCAGAAAGATCACTGTGAACAACAACATCACCATACCTCGGCCAACCCTGCTCGCCCAGCTCCGGTACGGCGCCGACACGCACCGCAACCAGGCTCAGATCGCCTACGAGTTCGCGCTCGACAACGTCGGACTGTTCCTCTTTGTGCGCAACGTCGGATGGATGGCGTTCGATGGAATGCGTTGGGTCACCGACACGGGGCTGACGCAGGACGCTCTGCTCAAGACGCTTCGCCGCCTCCGCGTTGAGGCAACCAATGCGCTCGCGAAGGGCAAGTTCGAGCACGACGATCTCCTAGCCAAGAAGGGCAAGGACCTGCTCGCACTTGTCCAGTCGTGCGAGAGCGCTGGTGGTCTATCAGGGGTACTGAAAATCGCGTCGAGCCTCCCGGGCATGACCGCGACCATGGACCAGCTCGACGCAGACCGGCACACGCTCAACCTGCCGAACGGGACGCTCGACCTGCTGACGAGACAAATACGCCCCCACGATCCCGCGGACCTCATCACGAAGCTCACCCGTGCCTCGTTCGATCCGGGCGCCCCTGCGCAGTCCGCTACCTGGCAGGGCTTCCTAGATCAGGTGCTGCCCGACAAGGGCGTGCAGTGCTTCTTCCAGCGACTGATGGGACTGGCTCTCCTCGGTGAAGTGCGAGAGCACATCTTCCCGATCGCGACGGGAGAGGGGCGTAACGGCAAGGGAGTGGCCTACACCGCGTGCACCCACGCACTCGGGGACTACGCGGCCGTGGCGGAGGCCGGCCTCTTCGAAGTGCAGCGCGGCGGCAACGCACAGAGCGCAACGCCGGGTCTTGCAAAGCTGCGGGGCGTCCGTCTCCTAGTCGCATCCGAACTCGAGGAGAACGCCCGCATCTCCGCGGCGTTCATGAAGCGCATGACAGGCGGTGACGAAATCACCGCCCGCGAGCTCTACGGCGCCCCGTTCCAGTTCACGCCCGCGTTCCTCATCCTCATGATCACGAACTTCCTGCCGAAGCTTCCCGCGAACGATCCGGCCACGTGGGCGCGCGTGCGTGTTGTTCCGTTCAACGTCGTCATCGAGAAGGACAAGCAGGACCCGGAGCTCGGATCGAAGCTCAGGCTCGACCGCGACGCGGTCCTCGCCTGGGCCATCGAAGGCCTCGCGGACTACCTCGCGAATGGTCTTGGTGAGCCGACCTCGGTGTCCTCCGCGACCCAGGCTTACGCGAACTCCCAGGACGATGTGCGCCGGTTCGTCGACGCACGCTGCGTGGAGGACCCGTCCACTGGAGACACGACCACTGCTCTTCTGGACGCCTATCAGCTATGGGCTTCAGAGGAGGGCATTCACGCCGCGCACCAGCTTGGCCGGACGAAGTTCGGGGAGGCGCTGGACAAGCTGGGCTACACCGCGACCCGCATGAAGAAGGGTGCCGTCCGCGTGGGTCTCGTCATCGATCAGACGGCGGCGTGAAGCGAATGTCGTACGACTTCAGCGCGATCCAGGGCGCGGCAGGAGTGCGGCGCCTTAAAGGGGCTCGCGCAGCCCTCCTCTTCCCCGCTCCCCCGGCGAGGGACTTTGCCCTCGCGCGGTTCATGCTCCGTGAGCGGGGCGCGAGGACGACCGCGACAGCGGCCGGACTCTGCGCCGCGCTCGTAGGCCCGACGAGCGACCAGCGAGTCGGGTCCGTAGCGCAGCCTCAGGGCTGCTCTCGACGCGCTCTGCGCGTCGGCGCCCCGCAGGGCCCCAGGGACTTTGGCGAGCGCAGCGACGCCGAAGTGTATGGGGCTACACCTTCTTCTGCCGCGAAGGAGACCATCACCCTCCCGAAGGCGCACCGGGGTGGTGGTCGGAGTCGCGGCAGAAGAAGCCCCTCGGGAGAGTCGCCGAAGGCATCGAGGGGTGTGACGACGAAGTCGGTGCACCCTTCGATCAGCGTCGAGGGTGGCGAAGCATGAGCTACACGATGACGTTCGACGCGTCCCACAAGGTGGGACGCGGAGGGCACGCGCAGCGCTTCTTCCGTCACATCGCACGGGAGGCAGACCAGCAGGCCGGCTTCCACTTTCCGCAAGCAAACAAGAACATCGTTCCGGAGCGGACGCACAACAACCGCACCCTGATCAACGACGGCGCTGGAGACTTCCGCAAGCTCAAGTCCGTCGACGGGAAGCCGCCGTCAAACGAGTTCCAGACCTACCTCAACAGCCGTCTCGCGACCGTCAAGCGCCCCTTCCGCAAGGACGCGATC
Source organism: Curtobacterium sp. MCPF17_018 (assembly GCF_003234135.1). Classification (NCBI taxonomy): domain Bacteria; kingdom Bacillati; phylum Actinomycetota; class Actinomycetes; order Micrococcales; family Microbacteriaceae; genus Curtobacterium; species Curtobacterium sp. MCPF17_018. Next base: position 12,229 of record NZ_QKSJ01000024.1, read on the forward strand.
CTGGTTCGCGGCCTCATCCTCCAGCTCGATCCCAAGTGGTTCGACGAGTTCAACCCCAACTGGCGCACGCACGGACCTAACAGCGAGGCCGTCGACTACATGGGCGCCTCGTTCGACTGGGCGACGAAAGAGTTCGGGCAGGAGAACGTGCTCGGCTTCTCACTGCACCTCGACGAGTACAACCCGCAGCTGCAGGTCCTGATCACCCCCGTCACCCCGGATGGGCGCCTGTCCCAGAAGGACTACTTCAAGGGCCCAGGCGACCTCCGTCGCCAGCACAAGGACCTCCGCGAGCACATGGCGGCGGCCGGCTACGACGTGGAGGCGCGCGTCACGGAGCGATCACGCGAGCACCTCAGTAGCAGCGAGTTCCAGGCAAAGGCAGATCGGTTGCGCGACGCCACCGCAGACGCCGAAGCAGAGAAGGCCGCCTACGAGACGATGCTCGTCAGCCTCACGAACCGATCGAAGAACCTCGACGCAAGGGAAGAGGGGCTCGACAGCGAACGGCTGCAGCTCGAGGCCGACAGAGCGGCCTTGCGCCGCGATGAGCTCACCCTCGCCCAAGATCGCCGCGCCGCCCAGCTTGCGCGCGCCGCAGCGGAGCAGATGCTGGTGCGGGCCGATGAAGAACGAGAACACCTACGAGCAACAAACGACCGGCTCCAGCAGGTTCCCCCTGACGTTGACCGATGGCTCGACAAGAAGAAGTTCGGCGGTCAGCGCTTGCGTGAGGTCTACGACGCGGACATGAAGCGAGCCAAGATGGCGCGGCACGAGGCCCAGGACCTAATCGAGCGCGGTAGGGACTTCTCGACATCGAGCGGCGAGACGGAGCTCTCATTCCGATGAGGGCGGGAACGGACCACCGGACGGACACCGCACGGTCCGCTCATGCCCCCGCAGCCGGGCTCCGCCTCAGAAGGGCGGGAACGGACCACCGGACGGACACCGCACGGTCCGCTCATGCCCCCGCAGCCGGGCTCCGCCTCAGAAGGGCGGGAACGGACCACCGGACGGACACCGCACGGTCCGCTCATGCCCCCGCAGCCGGGCTCCGCCTCAGAAGGGCGGGAACGGACCACCGGACGGACACCGCACGGTCCGCTCATGCCCCCGCAGCCGGGCTCCGCCTCAGAAGGGCGGGAACGGACCACCGGACGGACACCGCACGGTCCGCTCATGCCCCCGCAGCCGGGCTCCGCCTCAGAAGGGCGGGAACGGACCACCGGACGGACACCGCACGGTCCGCCCACGCCCCCTCAGCTGAACTCCGCCCCAGAAGTGCGGAAGCGGACCGCTCGACGCGCACCGCCCGCTCGAGATAAGAGTGCGCGACACGGGAGTGCGCCAGCGATGAGGCCGCTGGCCGTGCAATCCGAGCGGACCCCGCCCGCGGCACACGTGGCCTCGCGGCAGGGGATGAATATCGATCGGCTTGAGTTGGCAAGGGCGAAGCGTCGATCTACGACGGTGCTGGCGGACACAGGTGGATTGATCCGCGCGACTCACGTTCGTCAGAGGTACATCTCCTCGAGGGACGGCCGAAGACGTCGTGTCCTGGCAGATCATCTACCAGCTCGGCCCGCGTGGGTGGCGTGGAAGGACGGCGACTATCTCCCGGACTTCGTCGTTCGAGACAGTGCGTATAGTGCCCCGCATGTTAGCCAGGACGAAGCGCGTCAAGCAGCGGCGGGAACGAGGACACGCGTAACATGGCTGATTCGCGGAGGGGACACCTCAACGGCGCGCGTTCTGATTCCGCTCCCGTGTTCACCACTGCAGTGTCCAAAGGCGGCATTATGCTCGCGCTATGAGGGTGGAGGGCGAACGAGCACGTGTGCTCATTACTGTGAAGGCGACGCCGCAACCTTCGACTAGCTACGGCGACACGTCATGCGTTGCAGGCGTGCGCGTAGACGGGGATGTGCCGCGATGGATTCGGCTGTATCCAATCGCGTTTCGGTGGCTAGACGGCGACGCACAGTTCAAGAAGTATGACGTCATCGAGCTGGAGGTACGGCGCAAGGACTCCGACACGCGGCGCGAAAGCTACTCACCGACTCAGGACTCGTGGAACGTCGTTCAGAACCTTCCACCGTGGAGACCGCGGCACGAGGTCATTGGGCAAATGGAGCCCACCACAACCTGCGAGCTGATGCGCGCAGCATCAGCTGACGGGTCAGCTCCTTCCCTCGGTCTCGTCTATCCGGCAGACGTCGACCGGCTCGAGTTCGAGCCGCACCCGAAGTGGTCGCTAGAGCAGCTGGGCAAAATGCAGGCGCGTATTGACAAGGAGTCGAGTGCGCTCATTCCGATGAGCGGTTCAGTGCCGAGCCTCCTGAGGGAACCGGAGTTCAAGGTCCGCTATCGCTACCGGTGCGCGGACCGTGCTTGCTCCGGACACCAGGGCCGCATCCTCGATTGGGAGCTCACGTCACTGCAGAATCGTCTTCGCTATCGAGGCGAGAACGTGAAGGCGGGCGTTACCGACAAGTTTCTCGACCAAATGTTTGCTCCCGAGCGTCAGGCCGGGTTCTACATGGGGAACTTCGAGCTTGCTGCTCGCCGCGGCAAGTTCAGCATCCTTGGCGTCTACTGGCCGCGCTCGGACGACGCACTGGCTCCCGCGCCGACCCTGTTCTAGAGCTTCACGAGGTCGCGTGCCATCAGCAGCTGCACCCCTTCGAGTACCTGCTGGCGGTGACAATGCTGCTCATCCTGCTCGTAGCAAAACAGCGCTACGGCGTCTGCCTGCGCGAGATCAGCGACCTCTTGCAGCGCTTTCAGGGCGGCCTCCGACTGCAACTCTCTGCGGAAGCGATCGCGAACCTCGTTTGCGAGATCGGACTCAAGCTCGCCGTACCCGGCGCGGTTGTCGCGCTGATTCCCGAGCGTCGGCAGGTGAACGTAGGCGATGCCTGCCTCGCCCAGCGCCTCTGCGAGAGCCCTCTTCGAGAAGCCCCGTTTGCGCGAGATTGCGTTGAGGCGGACGTCGACGAGCACTCGAATGCCGCGGATCCGTAGCTTTGAGATGAAGGTCTCCAGGGTCATGCCCTCGTATCCGATGCCGGAGATGCTCACAGAGTGTCCCTTCCGTTGGCGCAGCCGAAGTGCTGCAACCCGGCACCGCGAACTGCAGTACCGCGAGTCGCTCCGTGCGGTAAACCGCTGCCCGCCCGCGATGCACGTGCGCCTGGTGCCAGTCGAGCGCGAATCTCGCTAGCCGCGCTGACATGGGACGCCGACGACTCGTGCAACGTTAGGCGTCCCGCCGGAGCATGTCACAGATGCTAACCGTTACGTCGAGGTTCTTGTTGAGGCGCGGCGCCGCCGGCGGAGGTCGCTCCGGTACGCCCGGATGGTGCTCTCGGACAGCGCCCGGAGCGCGAACTCCTCAGCGCTCTTCGCCGGCGCCGATGGTCGAGGCCCCTGCGTGACTCCTCGGCGCAGCGCCACCGTGCGGCTGCGCTCGGCGGCCGCGCGCTGCTTCGCATTCATCGCCTTCCCGGTCACGCGTCGCTGCGGTCGGAGGGCGGTGCTCGCTTTCGCGTCCGCCGCAAGCTCGGGCACGAGGTCGTCGCGTGTGTCGCTGGCGAGGACGAGCTCCTCCCCCGCTTCCTCACTCACCGGACGCTTTGACAGCACGACGAGCCTTCGCCCGGTCGACGATGCGCAGCAGCAGGTCCGCGAGGTGAATGATGCTCGCGGCCTCGATGGGGCTGTCGAACTCGACCGTGCGGTGGCTCGTCGGGTTCTTGAAGGCTCCGATCGCCCCCGCGAACAGGTTGGCGACGGCCTCCTGCTCCGACGTCACCTCAGCTGCGTCCGCCAACGGCCCGCCGACCTTGAAGGCCTCACGCATCATCGGGACCCCGAGCTGTCGGTTCTCGAACCCCGCCGCGTCACGCACGGCCACTTCGACCTGGTGCATCGCGGCGAACACGGCAGTGGCGTAGTCGCCCCGCTCGAAGTTCGGTCGGGCGGACTCATCCAACAGGGGGTGCAGCTGCGCGTGGAGTTGGAGCGTGGCGTCGATGTGGGAACTAGACCTCGATGCGGCGACCGCGATTCCCTCCGTGGTGATCATCCACTCCTGAGCGGGGTGGCCATCGACCGGTCCCACGAGCCCGCGCGCGAGAGCCCAGCCGAAGCCGTCTGCGACGAAGCGGCGGATGTGGGTCTGCAGCTCCCGTGCACGCGGTCCACGCACCCCTGCACCCGTGACCGCAGACCATGCGTGGACGACGACGTTGTGTGACCCCGTCGTCTGGTCCGGAGTCTGAGCGAGACCGGCGAGAAGAGTCATTCCTGCCTCACTCGTCGTCGCATCGAGGAGCGCCTCGAGCGTGAGGCGCTCCCCCGCAATCGAGAGCTCGATTGTCCGCTCGGTGTCGGTCAGGTTGTCGCTGTTCGCCATCTGGCTCACTCCTGCGGGCCGATCAGGCCCAACGTTATCGCTGACAGATCGGTAACCGCGGTACAGCCCCGCACGAGGTCACTTCCGATAATAGTCATTCTCGGAAGCTGATGCCGGGGGGTGAATCGAGGAGCCCCGGTGTCGCCGCGCGAATACCTTGTCTCCTTCGCACACAACTTGTCGCCGGAGCGCGTTCCTCGGTGCTGCCTTCGTCAGGGGCCGTCTCCCGGCGAGTCAGGAGCAGCGAGCCGTGCGTGCTAGGTCGCTAGGCGGGGTGAACACGGCGTTCGGCAGGGACGTACTCGAGCGGGACGCGCAGCGAGCTGGTCCCCGCGCTGGCGTCACCCGACTGGAAGTGCCGCAACCCGTGCTCGGGTACGTGAGCGGTGTTGCGTTCAGCGCCCCTTCACCGGGCATTTTCGCGGGACAGTCATACGGGAATCCCCAGGTCAAGCAGGACACGGGCGAGTTGTCGTGGTTGTCGCCGCCAGTCGTGTACCGGTGAACGACCGGCTTACGGACACCTGTATGCAAGGATGGCGAGCATTACTCGTGTAACCCCGCTGCACTCGAAGAAAGCTGTTCGGCGTGCAGGGGAGAGAATCGGCAAGCGTCTCGGCACTCCTGCAGAGCTCGAAGAAGCGCGCGAAATGGTCGGCAACTTCCGAAGCGCTCACGGCTACCCGCTCCTCGCCGTGACCGTAAACGCACGCGCACGCGCGTTGGCCGTCTCAGAGGACGCGATCGTCGCGCGCAGGCTTAAGCGGCTTCCAACGATCATGGACAAGCTCGAGCGATACCCGGACATGAACGTCACCACGATGCAAGACCTCGGCGGCTGCCGCGTGGTCTTCGAGTCCGTGGCAGAGGTCGAGGAACTCGTCGAAGCCTTGCGCAGTTCGAAGAGGACTCAGAACCAAATCGTTCGGTACTACGACTACATCAGGGACGACCCGGGGCCCAAGACTTCGGGCTACCGGGGTGTGCACCTGGTCTACGAGTACCGGGCGTCCCAGCAGGCATTCCACGGCCTCCGTGTCGAGCTGCAAGTCCGCACGGCGCTACAGCATGCGTGGGCTACCGCCGTCGAAACCATGGACCTCTTCTCAAGCAGCGGCCTGAAGTACGGCCGCGCCGACACAGATCTTGAGCGGTTCTTCGTAGTCGCAAGCTCGCTCATGGCGGTGGAGGAGAAGACGACGCTGGTCCCAGGAGCGACGGATTCCCTAGCTGCCCTGGAGACCGAGTTGCGCTCGTTGGAGAAGAAGGTCGGAGCTATCTCCCGGCTCGAGGGATACAACGCGATCGTGAGCCAACACGCACACAGCAACCGCCGGTCCGCGCTGACGCTTGAGCTGAAGCGCCGCGAGCAGGAACTGACCGTCACTGTCCACGAGCGAATTGCCGACGCCGAGCGACGACTTGCCGAGCTCGAAGCTCGCGACGATGACAACCTAGATGCTGTGCTCGTGAACGTTTCGCAGATCGGCCAGCTCGAATCTGCCTATCCCAACTACTACGCAAACAGCACCGCGTTCACGGAGTTCTTGCGTGGGCACCTGTAGACACGTCCGTTGAGCGATCCTCTTCCGGGCGAGCAAGGCGCTAGGTCTAGCGCTTGTCGGCGACGGCCCATTAGTCGCGGTGCTGCTTGCGGGACGCATTCGGAACTCGGGATTGCCTACCACGAACCTGAGGAGTGTTTCGAGACGAGGTCGGTGTCAGGGGGTGGCGAGGTCACCGTCGGGGGTGATGAGAAGCTGACCGGTGAGGATCAGGTTCGCGGTATCCGCGATGTCCTCGCCCCGGGCGGTGGCGTGTGCCCCGATCAAGAGATAGGCGTCGGCGGGTGCGAGCGCGAGCTGGGCGAGCACGACGCCTGCCGCTTGATGGGTAGCTCGTTGGTGGAACCGGTGCCGGGAGCGGTCGTTGTGGCGGGTGATGACGCGTTGTAGCAGCCATCGGCTGATGGTGCCGGCGAGGACCCTGGCGGCTTCCGCCTGGACCGGGTGCACTTGCAGCGAGCTTTGTGCGTACACGTCGACGGCGCCAAGGAGGAACGGCCCGAACCGGAGGGGCACGGCGAACAACGCTCCGACCCCCGCATCAGTCGCGGCCGGGAGAAACAGGGGCCACCTGTCCGTCGGGTGGTCTCGAATGTCCGGCTCGAGAACTGGACGGTTGTTGTGGAGTGCGTCCCAGCAGGGGCCTTCGCCGAGACTGAACTGAAGCTGGTCGATGTGGCCAGCGCGGCTGTCGGTGGCCGAGATCGTTTCGTTGCCGGCGAGGTCACCGTACGACGCGACGGAGGCGCCATCACCCGGAACCAGGGTGAGGAACCGGGTTGCAAGCTCCGCCCCGGGCAGGGAAGCAGCTGCGGGGACAAGGGTAGATCGTGGTGCATTCATGACGTGCTCTCTGACGCCAACTCACCGGGGGCCGGACGGGAACGTCCAGCAACACCCCACGCAACGCGAGCGATGCCCTGACGCTACGTCGCGCACGCTCGCCCACGCGCCGTTCATCCCCGACCCGCACACGCGTTACGGCTGGTAGGTTCGCGAACTGTCCCGCTGTACAGTCCGACCATGACCAGGTCAGAGGCACATCGAGGCGAGGACCGCTTCGAGCGCCTCTCCGCGGGCCTGAGCAATGTTCTGAACCCCGACCTTGAGGTCCTCGACGCCATGGACCGCGTGATCGCGGCGTGCGTGGAGCTCACCTCAGCAACGGAAGCGGGGATCGTCCTGGCCGATGCGTCCGGGACCTTGCACGTCATCGCTTCGACGAGCGAACGCACGAGCGATGCGGAAGAGGCGCAGCTCGGCACGAACGAGGGATCGTGCTTGGACTGCTTCCGGACCGGGAAGACGATCGACGTGCCCGACGTCACCACCCACGAGACCGTGTGGCCGACGTTCGCTGAGACGATGAACGAGAGAGGGCTTCGCGGGACCTTCGCCGAGCCGATCCGCCTACGCGATGAGACCATCGGTTCGCTGTGTCTGTTCGCCGACCACACCGACGGGCACGACGACCGCGACGTGGTTCTGATCCAGCTGCTCGCCGACGCGGCATCCGCCGCGCTCGTGCGGCAACGCGATGTCGGCCGGTTGCGCACCTTCGAGGAACAGATCGACGACGCAATCCAGGCACGAGTACTCGTCGAGCAAGCGAAGGGGGCCTTGGCCTACCGACGCGGCATCCGGATCGACGAAGCCTTCCAAGTTCTACGTCGAGCAGCGCACACAGCCGGCGGCGGCATGCGCGCGAGAGCCGAGGACGTCGTCCACCACGGCGCCGACCTCAGGGAAACAGCCTGAGGGGCGCCTACTGCCGGCCAGTGTCTCCCGAGGCCGTCGAGGTCGATCTGGACGGGTCCAACGACCTGATGAATTCGTCGAAGAAGTCATCGAGCCAGTACGGCTCCTGGGCGATCCGGTCCTGCGGATCGCGCGGCTCGGCAGCGATCATGCCGGGAATCTACGATGCGCCACGAGCCAGCTCAACCCGTCCCACGCCGCGCGGATACTGTGCACGCAGCGAAGCGAGCCCGGACCGCTCAGCGCGGAACGTTCAAACGGTGTCTGCCGGGCAATCGCGCCCCGACCCGAGCGTCAGGGGGAACGGCTCCAGGGTCGGAGCGTCGATGCTCGGTGCGGGCCTGCGTGCTCAGGAAGCACGACCGGGTGTGGCTCGCTCACAACGAATCTACCGGTCCTCTTTTTGGCGGACAAGCCTTAGCCGGCCCCCATTCGGGCAAGACGCGAAGATGCGGCCTGGCATTCAGCGGCTCGGAGCACACCTTCCTACCGTTGGACGGCCTGCGGGGTGTCGTCCCGAAGGAAGTCACTGTCGGATTGTCTGGGCACGGTGCCTTCGCGTCGCCACTGCTTTCGTGCCCGTGCCAGCGTCGGGATGCGCGCTGGTTCCACGCTCTGCTCGGTCTTGTAGCTGCTCATGATTGCTTGCCTCCTGATGCCTCTGCTTGCTCCGTTCCGCGCCCGACGGTAGCGATCTGCGATCACCGCGGTGGCGGGGCTGCGTCTCCTGGATCTTCCCCGCGCGGGCAGCCGACTTGCTCCGGCCATGAGCGCGTCGGAAGAATCATGGGATGCGGTGGAACACGGGATACGACCCGGACAATGACGGCGAGCTTCAGGTGGCCGGGGTGGAGGCAGCAACGGCGCGCGATGCTGTCTCGCGACTCCGTGAGGTTGTTGGTACTGAAACCGAGGTGCTGTACGTCCTCCAGGATCCGGTCCCTGCCCAGGACGATACCGAGACATATGAGGCGTTTCTGCAGGACCCGAACGCAGCCAGCTGACCCGCTCTCCTGAACGCTGAACGCGAAGGCACGTGGACGAGGGCGTGTCAGAAACTGCCGTCGAGTCGTTCGCCGCGGTGGATCACGTCGTCGGCGAGTTCTCGGAGTCCTCGTCCGGCGCTGCGTGCGCCACTGCGGAGCAGCTGGAAGGCTTCGTCGATCGCGATGTTCTGTCGTTGTGCGAGGGCGCCCTTGGCTTGTTCCACCGTGACTCGAGCGGCGATGGCGTCCTCGACCTGTTCGTCCAATGTCCGCAGCCGTCCGTGGTCACGTTGCCGGACGAGGGCGGCGGAGGCTGCGTCAGCGAGCAGCTGAATGAAGACGACGTCACGGTCGTCGTGGCCCTGGTCGTGGGTGGCGAAGACGCACAACGACCCGATCGTTGCTCGTCGCAGCCGGATGGGTTCGGCGAAGGTGCCGACGAGGTTGCGGGCGTGCATTGTCTCGACGAACTGGGGCCAGTCGGAGGCGTGTGTGGAGACGTCCGGGACGTCGATGGTCTCACCGGTCCGGTAGCAGTCCAGGCACGATCCTTCGTTGGTTCCGAGTTGCGCCTCTTCGGCGTCGCTGCTGCGTTCACTGGTCGATGCGATGACGTGCAGTGTCCCGGTGCGGTCGGCGAGGACGATGCCGGCTTCGGTGGCGGAGGTGCAGCGCACGCAGAGCTCGATCACACGGTCCATCGCGTCGAGGACGTCGAGCGTGGGGTCGAGCACCTCCTCGAGGGCTGCCGCGAGCCCGTCGAACCGGTCGGGGTGTTTGGCCGCGTTCATGTGGTGGGTGAACCGGTTGGTGCGTCGGGTGAGTTCGGCGACGAACGCGTCGTCTTCCGGCTCTAGCTCGTCGTCTGGGGCGGGCTCGGTCATGACGGTGGTCACCGGACCGAGAAGGAGACCGACGGTGGTGGCAACACCGTGTGCGTCAGCGGTGGGGACGTTGATGATGTCGGTGGTGCTGTTCTGCGCGAGGACGACGGAGTAGGCAAGGACCGCGTCCGCGATCGCGTCGCCGGTCATGATTCGTGAGTTGCCGTAGACCAGGTACTTCATCCCGTCAGCAAACCCCGGTCGTGCTGACTCTCCACGCACAATGTCCGAGCGCGGGAGATCCCCGGCAGCCGGTCAGCAGGATCCGATGATCGAGGGCGTCCGCAAGTACGAGATGGGAGCTGCCCGCTCTCGTTGGGGTGAGAGCGGGCAGCCGCGTGCGTCCGAGGATCAGGGACTCAGGACGCTTTCGCTTGGGCGGTAACCAGCCGCCCCACCGCTTTGTGAACCATCGTCGACAGGTGTTGTATTCCGTGCCGGAGGTTCTCCCGCCATCGGCGGCACCGAGTGTGAGTGCGATGTGAGCGCGCGGTGGGCTGATCCGGGCTGCGCAGGCACTCACTCTGCTGACTGCCCGTCCAGCCCGACCCTGGGTATCGTGCGGGAACCCGTGGCGGATCAGGCTGCGGGACGGGCGTTGCCGGTCCGTGTTCGGGTCACGTGATCGGCAACGCTCGCCTCGCGTCAGCGTCTTGCGTACTGGTCAGGCCTGCTGCGCGGCGACCCAGGAGTACCAGGCGCTGAGTTGTGCTTGCGCGTTGCCGAGGGTGCTGTGTGAACCGTGGACCTGGTTGTCGGTCGTGTGGAGCTCGTACTGGTCGTGGTGCTGGATGCTGCCGACGGTGACGCCGTCAGCGTGGGCTGTCCAGGCGGTGCCGGGCCCCTCCTGCCACACGATGTGCTGCGGTCGAACCATGAATGCGGCTTCCTGTAGGCGCCTTCGCAGAAGACCCACGAGCTGACGACATCTCTCAAAGTACGCGCCCACGATGTGCGAACAAACTGTCCTGTCGCTGAGCCCACCGCTCCCGGCGATGCTGGAGGCGCTTCGTCGTCTCCAGCCACGAGAGCCGTATTCCGAACCCGTTATCCATTTTCGGAACCCATGTGCGCGGTGACTGAGTTCTGGTGATGATCGAGTTGTGCCTGAACTGATGCGCCGCACCCAACGGATGACCCGCACCGGGGACCCAATCGTTGCCGCAAACGCGATCGCTCGCACGCACTCCACACAGAGTGTGGACGTTGACCCGGACGGTGCGGCGTTCATGTTCGAGGAGCGGGTGCGTGGCACCCGGCTGCTGTCACTGGAGACCGCGTCGTGCACGGGGGTGGTCAGCGGCACGATCGAGCCGGACAGCGTGATGGTTCTGGCCTGGTTGAAGTCCGGGCGGGGCACCATCGACGGGAAGCAGGTTCCGATCGGCCGCCCCGTGCTGTACCGGAACGCACCACAACCCGTCCGGTTCGAGTCGTTCCAGAAGGACGTCATCCGCATCGACCGCGCCACGGTGGAACAAGTCGCCGCGCAACGTGGGGAGTGGAACCCGGGACCGCTCGAGTTCCATCCCCACCACGTGCCGGAGGGCCCGACCTTGGCCGCCTGGTGGCTGATGGTCCGCACCGTCGCTGCGGACGTACTCGCCGGGCCAGACGAAGTCTCCGAGGAGCGCGAACGGCAACTGGCCCGGTTCGCCGCCGGCGGCCTTCTCACAGCAATTCCGCACTGGCGCGTCGGTCAGCACGCCCCGCCCGCCACCGCGGGCACACGATTCGCACGAGCGGAGGCATTCCTCCTCGAGCACGCCAGGGAACCGATCACCGTCGCGGACATTGCCGAGGCGGCCGGGCTGAGCGTCCGTGGCGTGCAGGCCGCGTTCAACCGTCACCACGGCATCACACCGCTGGCCTACCTGCGACACATCCGACTGCTCCTCGCGCGGGAGCAGCTCGAGTCCGACAACGACCTCAGCGTCGCGGAGGTCGCCCGGTGGGCTGGGTTTGCCCACCTCGGACGATTCGCCGGAGCGTACCGGGACGAGTTCGGCGAGCTGCCCAGGCAAACTCGGCAGGCCTCCCGCAGCTGGTAAGGACCGTCCCACCGAGCGGGACTGCAACGGTCGGACTTGGATTCGCATGCTGGTGACGCCGACAGACGCGTCCGGCTGAGCCGTCTTGCGGAGCCGACCACGGCACAGCCAAGAGTGTCCGATAGACCATCGGTCATCGAGACGTCGGTGCTGGTGCAGCCTGGGACCGCGGAGGTCGAGGACTACGCTCCGTGTTTATGGGACGCGGAGAACGAACGACCCGGCAGTTTCTTCGGCTTCAAGCAGCGGTCGGGACTGTCCTCTGCCCGCTCGTCGCCGTCACCCTCGTCGTCATCGGAGTCGTGCGAGCAGCAAGTGACGCTCCGCAGGGAGGGTCAGGGCTTGGCTTTCTGGTCCTTCTCGCGATCCTGCTCTTCGGAGGAACGTTCATTTGCTGGCATCGTTTCCGGGTGCTCAGCCGCTCGGATGTACCGCCGGCGGATCGGACTGATGCATCGTCCCAGTAGCCGATCGGCTATCGAGACGCGTGGGAACACGCGAAGCGGCCCTGCTGCGTACGCGCAGCAGGGCCGCTTCGTCTTGGTGGGGCTGCGGGCGCTTAGAAGCCGCCGGCGGGGCGCACCTGGTAGTGCTCTTCGAGTGCAGTGACCTCGTCCGCAGTGAGGTCGATGTCGACCGCTGCGGCAGCGTCGTCGAGGTGGTGCGGCTTCGTCGCGCCGATGATGGGTGCGCTGACGACTGGGTTGTTGAGGACCCATGCCATCGCGATCTGCGCCATCGGGACGTTCCGGGCTTCGGCGATGTGCTGCACGGCGTCGATGACGGGGCGGTCACGTTCGGTGTCGGCGAAGAAGCTGTTACCGACTGGGTCGTCGGAGGAGCGCTTGGTCTGCTCACCGGCGGGGCGGGCGACGCGGCCCTTGGCGAGGGGGCTGTAGGGGATGCTGCCGACGCCCTGGTCGGCGAGCAGGCCGAACATCTCCCGCTCTTCTTCCCGGTAGAGCAGGGAGTACTGGTCCTGCATGGACACGAACCGGGTCCAGCCATGCAGGTCCGCGGCGTGCTGCATGTTGGCGAACTGCCACGTCCACATCGCGGAGGCGCCGATGTAGCGAGCCTTCCCGGCCTTGACGACGTCGTGGAGCGCTTCCATCGTCTCCTCGATCGGCGTACCGGGGTCGAAGCGGTGGATCTGGTACAGGTCGACGTAGTCGGTGCCGAGCCGGGTCAGCGATGCGTCGATCTGCTGCATGATCGCCTTCCGCGACAGGCCGGCGACGTGCAGGCCCGGGCCGGCGCCGGGCTTGTCGGAGAAGTGCGCCTTGGTTGCCAGGACGATCTCGTCGCGGTTGGTGAACTGGCGGATCGCTTCACCCACGATGCGCTCGGAGTCGCCGTAGGAGTAGACGTTGGCCGTGTCCCAGAAGGTGATGCCGAGGTCGAGTGCCTGCCGGAAGTAGGGCAGCGCGTCGTCCTTGGGGAGGGACCACTGCAGGTGGCCGCTGGCGGGGTCGCCGAAGCTCATG
>NZ_QKSJ01000025.1:0-18655 GCF_003234135.1 Curtobacterium sp. MCPF17_018
GGGGCGGGCGGTTGTCGGGCCTCCAGTTCGGGGTGCAGGGCGGGTGGGCCGATCCGACGGAGGTGAGCGCGGATCGGTTCGATCCGGGGCGGCCTGCCCAAGTAGCATGGCGGCATGAGCATCCGCGGGAGCTACCGGACCGCCCTGACGTACGGCGCGGTGGGGGCGACCCAGGCGTCGGACCTCATGACCTACCCGCCGGACGGCTTCACGCCGGCCGAGTCACGCGCGCGGATCGGACACGGCGACCAGCGGTTCGAGACCGCCGTCGTGCAGGCGCTCACGTGGCAGATCCAGGAGCGCAGCGGGGTCCGCGTGCACGTCGAGGAGCAGCCCGACGACGACGAGGTCCGGTACAACCCGGTCACCTTCGACGACGACGGCGTGCCGATCGCCCCCGCGTCCATCGGGACGCCCCGGGTCGAGAAGTTCGCACCCGACGGCACCCCGCTGCTGACGGCGGGCACCAGCGCGACGCTGACGATCCACGCGTTCGGGCAGACCGTGCTGGCACCGGTGCGCGTCGTGTCGATCATCGACGAGCACGACCGCAAGGGGTTCGCCTACGGCACGCTCGAGGGGCACCCGCTCTCCGGCGAGGAGTCGTTCGTCGTCGAGCGCACCCCGGACGGCTCGGTGTGGCTGCAGGTCCGGCAGTTCTCGCAGCCGGCGAGCCGGAAGTGGCGCTTCGTCGCGCCGTTCGTGCGACGGCAGCAGAAGGTCATGGCGGAGAAGTACCTGGCGGCGCTGCGGGGCGACTAGGCGGTCCTGATCGCGGTCGTGGTCGCTCCTGCTCCTGCACCCGCTCCAGCCCCCGCTCCCGCTCCCGCTCCCGCTCCAGCCCCCGCTCCCGCTCCTCAGCGGAGCGGCGGGAGTGCGGCGATCGCGTCCTCGATGAGGGCGGCGTCCTGCTGGCAGTCGCGTGCGACGGTCACGGCGTTCGTGTGGCGCAGCGCGTCGACGTCGTAGACACCGGTCGCCACGGCCAGGAAGGGGATGCCCGCGGCGTCCGCGGCCTCGCCGTCGCGCGGGGTGTCGCCGACGATGACCGCCCGCGTGCCGACCAGTTCGGCGGCGGCGCGCAGGGTGACCCCGGCCCGCTCGACCTCGGTGTCGCCGAAGTACGAGTGCTCCCAGTCGAAGACGTCGGGGTCGAACCCGGCGCCGGCGAGCTTCACCCGGGCGCGGTACTCGGAGTTGCCGGTGAGCAGGCCGTTGCGCCACCCGAGGTCGGCGAAGCGGGTCAGGAGCGCCTTCGCTCCGGGGACGGGACTGCGGTGGTCGCCGGAGGCGTGCCGTTCGGCCGTCAGATCGTGCAGGTGCCTGCTGACCGTGGGGATCAGGGTGTCCTCGAACGCGTGGGCATGCACGTGTTCGGCGATGAGCCCGGCGTCGGTCCGGCCGTGCTGGTGCCCGACCCGCAGGGTGAGGTCGCGGCCCACCGCCCGCTCGAGGGCGAGGTGGTAGAGGTTGCCCGGAGACGACGCGTTCATCACGAGGGTGCCGTCGATGTCCCACAGGACCGTGGTGGGGACGGGATGGTGCTCCATGACTCCATCATGACGGAGAATGGAGTCCATGCCGAGTGCTCTCCCGATCGCCGATCCAGCACCAGCGGACGGGCTGATCACCCCGTGGGCGGCAGCGGGCTCCGCTGCCGGGCCGGGGGCTGGTTCCGCCGCCGGTGACGTGCCCTTCGGCGTGTACGTGCACGTGCCGTTCTGCCGCGTGCGCTGCGGCTACTGCGACTTCAACACCTACACGGCGTCGGAGCTCCGCGGCGTCCGCCGTGACGACTACGCCGGGCACGCCGTGCGCGAGATCGAGTGGGCGGCGACCGTGCTCGACCGTTCCGGTGTGCCGCGGCGGCCGGTGTCCACCGTCTTCTTCGGCGGAGGCACCCCGACCATGCTGCCGGCGTCCGACCTGGCGATGATCCTCCGTGCGATCGACGACACCTGGGGCATCCTGCCCGGGGCCGAGGTCACCACCGAGGCGAACCCGGACTCCGTCGACGCGGCGTCGCTCGAGACCCTGCGGGCCGGCGGCTTCAACCGGATCAGCTACGGCATGCAGTCCGCCGTGCCGCACGTGCTCGCCACGCTCGACCGCACGCACGACCCGCTCCGGGTCCCAGTGGTCGTCGACCTCGCGAAGCAGCAGGGACTCGACGTCTCGCTCGACCTCATCTACTCGACCCCGGGGGAGTCCCTCGCCGACTGGCGGACCTCGCTCGACGCCGCGATCGCCTGCGAGCCCGACCACGTGTCGGCGTACTCGCTCATCGTCGAGGACGGCACCGCGATGGGCCGCATGGTCGCCCGCGGCGAGCTCCCCGCCCCCGACGACGACCTGGCCGCCGACATGTACGAGCTCGCAGACCAGGTGCTCGGCGACGCCGGCTACTCCTGGTACGAGGTGTCGAACTGGGCACGCGGTGACGCGCACGCGAGTCGCCACAACCTGTCCTACTGGAAGGGCCACGACTGGTGGGGCGTCGGACCCGGCGCGCACTCCGCCGTCGCCGGCACGCGCTGGTGGAACGTCAAGCACCCGGCCGCGTACGCGAACCGGGTGCTGTCGGGGGAGTCGCCGGCCGCCGGCCGCGAGACCATCGACGACGAGACGCGGTACGTCGAGCGACTGCTGCTGGCGGCGCGGGTCCGCGGGGAGCTCGCGACGAGCGAGATCCGCCAGGAGGCCCGTGGCCGGGTCGCCGGCCTCATCGCACGCGGACTCGTGGACGGGTCGGCCGCGGTGCGGGGACGGATCGACCTGACCCTGCAGGGCCGCCTGCTCGCCGACGCGGTGGTGCGGGAGCTGCTCGACTGAGCGGCGTGCGCCGCTCGGTCGGGCTCGTGGGGGCGCTACTGCTTGATGAACTCGATCGAGAGCGGGTAGCGGTAGAACTGTCCCTGGTTCGCGGCGATCGCGGCCATGATGCTGAAGATCAGCGACACGATGCCCGCTGCCAGCACGATCAGGACCCCGACGCCGAACACCGACGTGAGCGAACCGACCACGTAGGCGATGCCCATCGTGATGTGGAAGTTCAGCGCGACGCGGGTGTGCTCGCGGACGAAGCCGCCGCGGTCGCGGAGGACCAGGTAGGCGACCAACGGCGCGATGAAGTTGAAGAAGATGCCGCCGATGTGCGTCAGCGTGGCCCACAGGCGCTGGTCCTCGGGGCTCATCGGCCGGGGCGGGGTGTAGCCGGCGGGGTACTGCGGTCCGCCGGGGTACTGCGGTCCGCCGGGCTGCTGGGGGCCACCGGGGCCGTGGCCGTACGGGCCGCCGGGCTGCTCGGGTCCGTGGCCGTCGGGCTGCTGTCCGTAGGTCATGGCGGAAGCGTATCGGCCGACCGCCCGGAAGTCCCGGGCCGTCAGCGGTCGGGCGTAGGATCAGCAGTCGACACGTCCGAGTGCCAGGTCGATCGGGAAAGGAGGCGCTCGTGGTCAGTGAACGCAGCCTCGAGGTCCTCAAGGCCATCGTGCGCGACTACGTGGCGTCGCGTGAACCCGTCGGGTCGAAGACCATCGTCGAGCGGCACGCCTTCGGGGTCAGCGCCGCGACGATCCGCAACGACATGGCCCTGCTCGAGGACGAGCAGCTGATCGCCGCACCGCACACCTCGTCCGGCCGGGTGCCGACCGACAAGGGGTACCGCGTCTTCGTGGACCACCTGGCGGGTGCCCGTCCGCTCTCCAGCGCGCAGCGGCACGCCATCGAGACCTTCCTCGGCGCCCCGAACGACCTCGACGAGGTCCTCGGGCGCACCGTCCGGCTGCTCAGCCAGCTCACCAACCAGGTCGCCCTGGTGCAGTACCCCTCGATGGTGCGCGCCCGGGTGCAGCACGTCGAGCTCGTCCGGCTCGGTGACGCCCGGTTGATGGTGGTGCTCATCACCGACACCGCTCGCGTCGAACAGCGCGTGGTCGAGACCGACGTCCCGCTCGACGAAGGCTCGCTGGGCGAACTCCGCACCGTGGTGAACGGCGCGACGGTGGGCCTCCTGCTGCAGGACGTCCCGACCGCGCTCCGAGCCGTGCCGCAGCAGCTCCGCCCCGACGCCCAGACGCTCGGCGGGGTCGTCGTCGCCACGCTCATCGAGCAGGTCGCGGCGAACCGGCAGGACCGCCTGCTGATGGCCGGTGCGGCCAACCTGGCGAAGAGCGAGCAGGACTTCTCCGGCGGGCTCTTCCCGGTGCTCGAAGCGATCGAGGAACAAGTCACCCTGCTCCGGTTGTTCGGGGAGATGCAGGTGGACGACATCGCGGTGGCGGCCAGCATCGGCGTCGAGAACGCCGAGTACGGGCTCGACGCCACGAGCATCGTCGCCGGCGGCTACCTGGCCGGTGGCGAGGTGGCCCGCCTGGGCGTCCTCGGACCGACCCGCATGGACTACGGCACGAACATGGCGGCCGTCCGCGCCGTCGCCCGGTACCTGTCCAAGCTCCTGGGCGAACACTGACCAACCGACCGAACCCAACCGACTGAGGGATACGTGGCAGACCACTACGACGTCCTCGGCGTCCAGCGAGACGCCTCCGATGCCGACATCAAGAAGGCCTACCGCCGCCTGGCGCGTGAGCTCCACCCGGACGTGAACCCGGCACCCGACGCCGCCGAGCGCTTCAAGGACGTGACGCACGCGTACGACGTGCTGAGCGACCCCGAGCAGCGGCGCCGGTACGACGCCGGGCCGCAGGCCGACAGCCCCTTCGGTGGTGGCGCCGGTGGCTTCAGCGACATCTTCGACGCCTTCTTCGGCGGCGGCGGTGGTGGCGGCGGCCGGGGGTCGGGCCCGCGCAGCCGTGCCGAGCGCGGACAGGACGCCCTGCTCCGCATCGAGGTCGACCTCGACGAGGTCGTCTTCGGCACCCACAAGGACGTCGAGGTCGACACGGCGGTGCTGTGCGAGACCTGCCACGGCTCCTGCTGTGCGCCGGGCACCAGCCCCCGCACGTGCGACATCTGCGGTGGCTCCGGGCACATCCAGCGCCAGGTCCGTTCGCTCCTCGGCAACGTGGTGACGAGCGCACCGTGCGGCACGTGCCGCGGGTACGGCACCGTCATCCCGAGCCCCTGCCCGACCTGCCAGGGTCAGGGCCGCGTCCGCGCGCGTCGCACCGTGCCGGTGGACGTCCCCGCCGGCGTCGACTCCGGTCTCCGACTTCAGATGCCCGGCCAGGGCGAGGTCGGTCCGGCCGGCGGCCCGTCCGGCGACCTGTACCTCGAGATCCGCGTGCGCCACGACGACGTCTTCAGCCGTGACGGCGACGACCTGCTGGCGACGCTCGAGGTCGGCATGACCGACGCCGTCCTCGGCACGACCACCACGATCGACGGCCTCGACGGTCCGGTCGAGCTCGAGATCCGACCCGGTGTGCAGAGTGCCGACGTCCTCGTCATCAAGGACCGCGGCATCACGAAGCTGCGCGGGAACGGCCGCGGTGACCTGCGGGTCGGCGTGCAGGTCGTCACGCCGACCAAGCTGTCCCACAAGGAGCGGCAGCTGGTGGAGCAGCTCGCGAAGTCGCACAAGACCACCGCCCCGCAGCTCGCCCGGTTCCAGCAGGGCATGTTCGGCAAGCTCCGCGACCGGTTCTTCAACCACTGATGGCGTCGCTGTACCTCGTCGACTCGCTGGACGGCGTCACCGTCGGTGACCCGGTGTCGCTCGACGGGGCCGAGGGCCGGCACGCGGTCTCCGTCGCGCGCGTCCGGGTCGGCGAGGTCCTGCGGATCGCCGACGGTCGGGGCACGGTGGTCTCCGGTCCGGTGACGGCACTCGGCAAGGACACGCTGGAGCTCGCGGTCCACACCGTCGAGCACCAGGACGCACCGCGCCCGTCGCTGACGCTCGTGCAGGCCCTGGCCAAGGGCGGTCGTGACGAGATGGCCGTGCAGGCGGCGACCGAGATCGGGGTCGACCGGGTCGTGCCGTGGTCGGCCGCACGCAGCGTCTCCCGGTGGGACGGCGCGAAGGTCGAGAAGGGCCGCGCGCGGTGGGCCGCGATCGCGCACGAGGCCGCGAAGCAGGCGATCCGTCCGCGTGTGCCCGTCGTCGCGCCGCTGGTGACGACCGGACAACTCGTGTCCGCGCTCGGTGAGGGGACCGCCCTCGTCCTGCTCGACCCGACCGCGACCGTGCGGCTCGCCACCTGGGAACCCCCGACGGGCGCCGAGGACATCGCCCTCGTCGTCGGCCCCGAAGGAGGCATCGACGGCGCGGAGCTCGACCGGCTCGAGGCCGCGGGCGCCGTGCGGGTCCGGCTCGGCGACAGCGTGCTCCGCACGTCCACCGCCGGACCGGCGGCACTCGCTGTCCTGCAGGCGCGACTGGGTCGCTGGTGAGCCGGACCACGCCGTCGGGCGCGTCCTACGATGGAGCCATGAGCACCAGCACGCCCAGCGTCTTCTCCAAGATCATCGCGCGCGAGATCCCGGCGACCATCGTCGCCGAGGACGACCGTGTGATCGCGATCGAGGACATCGCTCCGAAGGCTCCCGTCCACGTGCTCGTCGTCCCCAAGACCGAGCAGTACGCGAACGTCGGCGAACTCGCGGCGGGTGACCCCGACCTGCTGGCCCACGTCGTCGCCACCGCGCAGCGCATCGCCGACGAGCGCGCCGACGGCCAGTTCCGACTCGTCTTCAACACCGGCGAAGCCGCCGGTCAGACCGTGTTCCACGTGCACGCGCACGTACTCGCAGGTGAACTGCAGGAAGGCACCCTTGCCGGTTAACGAACCAGTACAGCCCACCGCCGCCGACGACGAGCCCGTCTCGGTCTCGCTCCAGGTCGACGGCATCGCCATGGTGCAGCTGCTCGGCCCCCAGGACCGGCTGCTCAAGACCGTCGAGCGCCAGTACCCCGGCGTCCGGGTCGTCGTGCGCGGCAACGAGGTCACGCTGACCGGGCCCGAGCGCGACGTCGCCCGCGCGAAGGCGCTCGTCGACGAGCTCGTCGGCATGGTCAGGCGCGGGCAGGAGATCGGCCCGGCCGACATCCCGATGTCCGCACGCATCCTCGACGACGACCGCAAGCCCTCCGACACCTTCGGCACCCCGATCGTGTCGAGCCGCGGCAAGTCCGTCCGGCCGAAGACCGACGGGCAGCGTGCCTACGTCGACGCCATCGACGAGCACACCATCACGTTCGGCATCGGTCCGGCCGGTACCGGCAAGACGTACCTGGCGATGGCCAAGGCCGTGCAGGCGCTGCAGCGGCGCGAGGTCAACCGGATCATCCTCACCCGTCCCGCGGTCGAGGCCGGCGAGCGGCTCGGCTTCCTGCCGGGCACGCTCACCGACAAGATCGACCCCTACCTGCGCCCGCTGTACGACGCCCTCAACGAGATGATGGACCCGGAGCTGGTCCCGAAGCTCCTGGCCGCCGGCACCGTCGAGGTCGCCCCGCTGGCGTACATGCGTGGCCGGACCCTCAACGACTCCTTCGTGGTGCTCGACGAGGCGCAGAACACCACGCCCGAGCAGATGAAGATGTTCCTGACCCGGCTCGGGTTCGGCTCGAAGATGGTCATCACGGGTGACATCACCCAGGTCGACCTGCCGGGCAACGTCTCCGGTCTGCGGCTCGTGACCCGCATCCTCGACCAGGTCGAGGACATCCACTTCGCCCGTCTCGGCAGCGAGGACGTGGTCCGCCACACCCTCGTCGGCCGGATCGTCGACGCGTACACGGTCTACGACGAGGAGCGCCTCGCCGAGCAGGCCGGGCAGCGCCCCGGTGGCCGTGGCACCGCCCCGGTCGGCAACCCCGACGGTGCCAACCGCGCCGAACGCCGTGGGCGCCCGCCGCAGGACCGCGCACGACCCCCGTACCCCCAGAACGACGCCCGAGGAGGCAACCGGTGAGCATCGAGCTCAACAACGAGTCGGGCGTCGAGGTGGACGAGGCCGCGATCCAGCGGCTCGCGGCCTTCGCCCTGGACGCGATGCACGTCCACGCCGATGCCGAGCTCGCGATCGTGCTGGTCGACGAGGGCGCGATGGAGCAGCTGCACGTCCGGTGGATGGACGAGCCCGGCCCGACGGACGTCCTGAGCTTCCCGATGGACGAACTGCGCCCCGGCACCGAGGACGACCCCACGCCGGCCGGGCTGCTGGGCGACATCGTGCTCTGCCCGCAGGTGGCCGAGGAACAGGCGAAGACCGCCGGGCACTCGAGCACCGACGAGATGCTGCTGCTCACCTGCCACGGCATCCTGCACCTGCTCGGCTTCGACCACGCCGAGCCCGACGAGAAGGCCGAGATGTTCGGCATCCAGGGCGAGATCCTGACCGCCTTCGCCGCCCAGCACCGAGGGCGGTAGCCGGTGGTCGTCGTCGCCGGACTCCTCGCGGTGGCGCTGGGGCTCGTCGTGCTCGGCGGGCTCCTCGCCGCGAGCGACGCCGCACTCTCGGTGGTCTCCCGTGCCGACCTCGAGGAGATCGCCAGGGGCAACAAGCGCCGCCGCGCCATCGAGGCGATCGCTGACGACGTCGGGGCGCACGTCAACGCGCTGAACTTCTTCCGGGTCCTCGCCGAGACCGCGGCCGCGGTGCTCGTGACGATCGCCCTCGTGCGCGCCTTCGACAGCTGGTGGATCGCACTCGTCGTCTCCGCCGCGATCATGACCGCGGTGTCGTTCGTGCTGGTCGGGTCGAGCCCGCGCAGCGTCGGACGCGCCCACGCCGAGCGGCTGATCGGTGCGACCGGCGGCATCGTCCGTGGGGTCCGCATCGTGCTCGGTCCGCTGGCCGGACTGCTCGTCCGGATCGGCGACCGGGTCACCCCCGGCCGCGGCCGGAGCGCCTCCACCGTGTCGAGCGAGGAGCAGCTGCTCTCGCTCGTCGACGAGGCCACCGAGAGCAACGTGCTCGAGGACGAGGACCGCGAACTCATCCACTCGGTGTTCGAGTTCAGCGACACCCTGGTGCGCGAGGTCATGGTGCCCCGCACGGACATGCTCACCGTCGACGGTGCGGAGACGCTGGCCGCGGCCATGGAGCAGTTCCTGGCCGCCGGGGTGTCCCGGATGCCGGTGACGGGCAAGGACAGCGACGACGTGCGGGGTGTGCTCTACCTGCGCGACGTCGCGCGGTCGCTGTACGAACGGCCGGCATCCCGCACTGAACGGGTCAGCCGGCTGCTGCGGCCCGCCGAGTTCGTGCCGGAGTCGAAGCACGCCGACGACACCCTGCGGCACATGCAGGTCGCCAAGAACCACCTGGTGCTGGTGGTCGACGAGTACGGCGGTGTCGCCGGGCTCGTGACCATGGAGGACCTCATCGAAGAACTCGTCGGCGACATCTCCGACGAGTACGACCGCGCCGTCGTCGACCGGACCGAGGTCGAACCGGGCATCTGGCGGATCTCCGCCCGGCTGCCGATCGACGAGCTCGGCGACCTGTTCGGCATCGAGCTCGACGACGACGACGTCGACACCGCCGGTGGCCTGCTCACCAAGGAGCTCGGACACCTGGCCGTCTCCGGCGACACCGTCACGGTGTCCGGGGTCGTCCTGACCGCCGACCGGGTCGAGGGCAAGCGCCGCCACCTCATCACCGTGCTCGCCGAGCGCACCCACGCCCTGGCCGACGTCGAGGACGCCTTCGACGACGCCGAACCCACCACGACGGGAACCACGCACGCATGACCGACCCCGACACCACCCAGGCCGGCTCGGAGAAGCCCTACCGCGCGGGCTTCGTCTCGTTCGTCGGCCGTCCGAACGTCGGCAAGTCGACGCTGACCAACGCCCTGGTGGGCGAGAAGGTCGCCATCACCTCGTCGAAGCCGCAGACCACCAGGCGCGCCATCCGCGGGATCGTGCACCGGCCCGACGGTCAGGTGATCATCGTCGACACCCCGGGCGTGCACCGTCCGCGCACCCTGCTCGGCGAACGGCTCAACGACCTCGTGCAGTCCACCCTCGGCGACGTCGACGTGATCGGTTTCTGCGTGCCGGCGAACGAGCCCGTCGGTCCCGGCGACCGGTTCATCAACGACACGCTCGACCAGTACCCGCGCGCCAAGAAGATCGCGATCGTCACGAAGATCGACAGCACCTCCAAGGACCGCGTCGGTGAGCAGCTGCTGGCCGTCTCGAAGCTCCGCGACTGGGACGCCGTGGTGCCGACCTCGGGCACCAGGGGCATGCAGCTCGACGACCTGCTCGGCGTGATCACCGCCCTGCTCCCCGAGTCGCCGCAGCTGTACGACTCGAGCGCGGTGACCGAGGAGACCGACGAGGAGCGCATCGGCGAGCTCATCCGCGAGGCTGCGCTCGAGGGCGTCCGTGACGAGCTGCCGCACTCGCTCGCCGTGGTCATCGAGGACATCGTCGAGCCCGATGCCGACGACGACGCCGACGGCCCCCTGCGCATCTTCGCGAACCTGTTCGTCGAGCGGGACAGCCAGAAGGCGATCGTCATCGGACACAAGGGCGAGCGCCTGAAGGACGTCGGTTCGCGGGCCCGCGTCGAGATCGAGTCGCTGCTCGGCGGCCGGCACGTCTACCTGAACATCCGCGTGAAGGTGGCCAAGGAGTGGCAGCGTGACCCGAAGCAGCTCGGACGCCTCGGCTTCTGACCGTCCGCCGCTCGCACCCCGGGTCATCCGGGCGAGGGACGCGGGGACGAGCGGCCCGCCGTACCGTGGACGGGTGTTCCGTCCCATGCTGCGCGCGCAGGTCATCACCGACCTGCTGATCGCCGTGCTGCTCGGCGGCCTCGTGCTGGTCGCCAGCGGGCGCGGGCTCGACGGGCCGCTGTCCGTGGTCACCGTCGTCGGGATGACCGCCGCCCTGGCACTCCGACGACTGTCACCCGGGCTCGCCCTGGCCGTGGCGTGGGTGTTCGCGGTCTTCGAGATGGTCACCCTGCAGGTGCCGGACGTGTCGAACGCGTTCATCGCCGGCGTCATGTACACGACGAGTGCGTACGGCAGCCGCCGTGTGCGGCTGGCCGGGCTCGTGTCGGCGATCCTCGGGTCCGTGGCGGCGGCGGCGTACATGGGCTTCGACGACTACCGGAACCGCTTGACCTACGAGACCACCTCGACGTCGGTGCCGGAGTCGCTGCAGGTCATCCTGTCGTTCTTCGCCGTCGTCCTGCTCCTGCTGCTGCTGCCGTGGCTCGCCGGACTCGTGGTCCGGACCCGTCGCTCGGCGAGCATGAGTCGCGAGGCCCAGCTGCTGGCCGAGCGTGACGCCGCGCGGGCCGACCGGGCCGTCGCGGTCGAGCAGGAGCGCGTGCGGATCGCCCGCGACATGCACGACATCGTCGCGCACTCGCTCGCGGTCGTCATCGCGCAGTCCGACGGTGCCCGGTACGCCCTGAAGGCCGACCCCGCGGTGGCCGACCAGGCCCTCAGTACCATCTCGACCACGGCCCGCCGGGCCCTCGGCGACGTGCGCGAACTCCTCGGCGCGCTCCGGCACGAGCAGGGGACCGCGCCGACGCCCGAGATCGACGACATCGACCGGCTCGTCGACGAGATGCGGCAGCTCGGGCTTGACGTGCGGGTGGAACGCGAGGGCGACCCCGCCGGGCTGCCCACCACCACGCAGCTCGCTGTCTACCGGATCGTGCAGGAGAGCCTGACGAACGCGTACAAGCACGGAGAGCCCGGCAGCCCGGTGCGTGCCGCCCTGACCTACCGGCCGGACACCGTCGAGATCGCCGTCGTGAACCGACGTGCCGACGACGGGGTCCGCGGCCCCGGCACAGGCCACGGCCTGGTCGGCATGCGCGAGCGCGCCGTGATGACCGGCGGCACCATGACCGCCGGGGCCCGAGGGGACGACTTCGCGGTCGCCGTCCGGATGCCGACCGTCCCGGCCAGCGGGCAGATGCCCCGCGGCCGGATCACCCCCACCGAGCAGGAGCGCACCGCCCGATGACCACGATCCCGACCGACGAGCACCGGATCCGTGTCGCCCTCGTCGACGACCAGGCGCTGTTCCGCACCGGCATCCGGATGCTCATCGACTCGCAGCCCGACCTGCGGTTCGTCGGCGAGGCGGGCGACGGTGCCGATGGGGTCGAACTCGTCCGACGGACCCGTCCCGACGTGGTGCTGATGGACGTGCGGATGCCCGTGATGAACGGCATCACGGCGACCGGCCACATCGTCGAACAGTCCGGAACCGACGGCGCGAAGGTCCTCGTGCTGACCACGTTCGACTTCGACGAGGCCGCCGCCAAGGCCATCCGCGCCGGCGCGAGCGGGTTCGTGCTCAAGGACGCCGACCCCGAGTTCCTGCTCGCGGCGGTCCGGACCGTGCACGCCGGCACCGCGGTGTTCGCCGCGTCGGCCACGCGGGAGCTCCTGCGACGGTACGACGACTCGGTCGGACGCGCCGCCGCAGTCCCCGCGGCGTTCGCCGACCTCACGCCACGCGAGCGCGAGATCTTCGACCTGGCCGCCCGTGGGTTCAGCAACAGCGAGATCGCCCAGCACGAGTACGTCAGCGAGGCGACCGTGAAGACGCACATCTCGCGGGTCCTGACGAAGCTCGAACTCCGCGACCGGGTGCGACTCGTCGTCTTCGCCCACGAACACGGGCTCGTCACCAAGGCCGACTGATGCCGGGTCATCCGCGGGGATGACCCCTCCACAGGCAACCGAGCCGAGCGGACGATCCACAGGAGCCGAGCGGGCGACGCGGACGGGTCCGCTGACCGCCATCGTGGATGCATGACCACGAGCCACGCCCCGATCATCCGCCTCGACCACGTGTCCAAGCACTACGGCGACGACGCCCGACGTGTGACCGCGCTCGACGACGTCAGCGTCGACATCGGCGCCGGGGAGTTCACCGCGGTGATGGGCCCGTCCGGGTCCGGCAAGTCGACGCTCATGCACGTCGCCGCCGGCCTCGACGCCGTGTCCGCCGGCCGGATCCAGATCGACGGCGTCGACATCACGGCCCTGGGCGACAAGGACCTCACCGAGCTGCGTCGTCGGCGGCTGGGCTTCGTGTTCCAGTCGTTCAACCTCGTCCCGACGCTCGACGTCAGCGAGAACATCCGGCTGCCGTTCCTGCTCGGTGGGCACAAGCCCTCGCACGAGGAGACCGCCTGGATCGACCGGCTGGTCGAGATGCTCGGGCTCGGCAACCGGCTCACGCACCGGCCGCACCAGCTCTCCGGCGGGCAGCAGCAGCGCGTCGCCATCGCACGGGCGCTCGCTTCGCGGCCGGCGGTGGTCGTCGCCGACGAACCGACCGGCGCGCTCGACTCCCGCACCGGACGCGACGTGCTCGCGATCCTCCGCGGTGCCGTCCAGGAATGGGGCCAGAGCGTCGTCATGGTGACGCACGACCCGGTGGCGGCCGCGAACGCCGACCGCATCCTGTTCCTGGCCGACGGCCGGATCGTCGCCGACAGCCCCGCGATGGACGCCGGCGCGATCTCCACGACGATGCTCGGGATGGAGGCAGCAGCGTGAACAGCGTCCGCTCCTTCGCCCCCACCGTCCTGGTCGCCGCCCTCGGCACCACGTTCGGCTCCGCCCTCGTCATCGCACCGGGGATCGTGACCGAGGCGCTCCGAGCCGCCGGCGTCGCCGACCTCGGTCCGATCAAGGGGATCCTGTCGGTGGTCGGGTGGCTGTTCCTCGGCATCGCGCTCTACGTCGGCGCGATCGTCACGGCGAACACCTGCGCCACCCTGATCGCCGGGCAGACCCGGATCATCGCCCTGCAGCGGCTCGTCGGCGCGACCGGGGCGACCCTCCGTGCGCGGATCACCCGCACCGGCCTGGTCGTCGGCGTGCTCGGCGGGGTCGTCGGCGCCGTCGTGGGGACCGCGCTCTCGGCCCTGTTCGTCGTCGTCCTGCGGGGCAACGGGGTCCTGCCCGAGGCCGAGTACACGTACGTGCCGTGGGAGCTCGTCCTGCCGGTCGTGGCCGTCGTCCTCGCCACCTGGGGTGCCTTCGCTGCCGGGTCGCGCCGCGTGCTCACCGTCACACCACTCGAAGCGCTGTCGTCGTCCGTCGAGCCGAGCCACGACGACGTCCGGTCCGGCACGGCCCGCGAGGTCTGGGCGATCGTGCTCATGGCCGGTGGCGCGGTGCTGATGCTGCTCGGGCTCGCGGTGAGCTCGCTGTCCCCGGTCGCGGTCCTGCCGGCAGCGCTCGGCGGGTTCGTGTCCTTCGCGGGGGTCGCCGTCGGGGCGACGATCGTGATGCCGCCCGTGCTGCAGCTCATCGGCCGCATCGGCTCGCACGACCCCGTCGTCCTGCTCGCCGGACGGAACGCGATGCGGGCGCCGGGGCGGTCCTCGCGGGCGACCATCGGGCTCGTCATCGGTGTCACCCTGCTCGTGACCTTCGCGGTGGCGCTCGGGATCATGCAGCACGTGCTCGAGACCGAGATGCGCGCCATGAGCGCGGGGGCTGCCACGCCCGAGATGATCGAGGCGCAGCGGGACCTCTTCGTGCAGATCAACGCGGTCGTCAGCGTGATCGTCGGGTTCTCCGCCGTGATCGCCGCCGTCGGGGTCGTGAACGCCCTGGCGCTCGGGGTGCTCCAGCGTCGACGCGAACTCGGGCTGCTGCGGGTGCTCGGCCTGACCGGTGCGCAGGTCCGACGGATGATCGTGACCGAGGCCGTGCAGATGGTCGTCGCGGCCGTCGTCTCGGGGCTCGCACTCGGCACGGTGTACGGCTGGGTCGGCGGGCAGACGCTGCTCGGCTCGCTCGGGACGCCCGTGGCACCGGTGCTGCCGCCGCTGACCATCGGCATCGTGGTGATCGGCGCGCTGGTCCTGGCGGTCGTCGCCACCATCGCCCCGGTGCGGCGCGCGATGCGCGTCCCGCCGACCGAGGCGCTCGCGGTCGACTGACCCGTCGCCCTGGTCGCACCACACGACGACACGGGAGGCCCGTTGCCAGCTGGCACCGGGCCTCCCGTGTCGTCGTGTGGGCGCGCCGACGTGCCCTGGCCGGCCCCGCCGCGCCGCTCACGTCCGCCGAGGTGTCACGAACCGTCGTCCGGACGCGGCCCGGGCGACAGAACGCGACCTCTCGGCGACCGGCCCGTGGCAGGTCTCGACCACTCGGCACCTCACTCGGCAACCCCGTTCGACGGCGCCGGGCGGTCCCGCGTCACACGCTTGCGCCAGCCTGGTACACCGGTGCTACCGTGGGTCCCGATGTACTCGGCACTCCTCCTCCTTCGCTGCCGCGACGAGGCCTGACACTCCGGCCCACCTCGTCGCGGAGTCCGTCGTGGCCGCACCACAAGAGCTCACGAACACGCGACGAAAGCGAAGAACGATGCAGAACACCCAGCAGCCCTCCGGGATGCCGATCCACAAGTACGTCCCGTTCCACGAGCAGATCAGCGTCGACCTGCCGGACCGCACCTGGCCCACGAAGCGCATCGACAAGGCGCCGCGCTGGTGTGCCGTCGACCTGCGTGACGGCAACCAGGCGCTCATCGACCCGATGGACGCCGAGCGCAAGCGGGCGATGTTCGACCTCCTCGTGCGGATGGGCTACAAGGAGATCGAGGTCGGGTTCCCGAGCGCCTCGCAGACTGACTTCGACTTCGTCCGGTCGCTGATCGACGAGGGCGCGATCCCCGACGACGTGACCATCCAGGTGCTGACCCAGGCGCGCGAGCACCTCATCCAGCGCACCTACGAGGCGATCGACGGCGCGAAGCAGGCCATCGTCCACCTGTACAACTCCACGAGCATCGTGCAGCGCGAGGTCGTCTTCCGCACCGACGTGCAGGGCGTGGTGGACATCGCGGTCACCGGTGCGAAGCTCTGCAAGGCCGCCGAGGCGACGCTGCAGCACGACACGACGATCTACTACGAGTACTCGCCGGAGTCCTACACGGGCACCGAGCTCGAGGTCGCACTGGAGATCTGCAACGCCGTCCTCGAGGTCTTCGAGCCGACGCCCGAGCGCAAGGTCATCATCAACCTGCCCGCCACCGTCGAGATGGCCACACCGAACGTCTACGCCGACTCGATCGAGTGGATGTCACGCCGCCTCGCCCACCGCGACGACGTCATCCTGTCGCTGCACCCGCACAACGACCGCGGCACCGCGGTCGCGGCCGCCGAGCTCGGCTACATGGCCGGCGCCGACCGCATCGAGGGCTGCCTGTTCGGCAACGGTGAGCGCACCGGCAACGTGGACCTGGTCGCCCTCGGGATGAACCTGTTCACGCAGGGCATCGACCCGGAGATCTCGTTCGCCGACATCGACCAGGTGAAGCGCACCGTCGAGTACTGCAACCAGCTGCCGGTGCCCGAGCGCCAGCCGTGGGCGGGCGACCTCGTGTACACGGCGTTCAGCGGCTCGCACCAGGACGCCATCAACAAGGGGTTCGAGGCGATGAAGGCCAAGGCCGCCGCCGCGGGCAAGGACATCGACGAGATCGAGTGGGCGGTGCCGTACCTGCCCGTCGACCCGAAGGACATCGGCCGGTCGTACGAGGCCGTCATCCGCGTCAACTCGCAGTCCGGCAAGGGCGGTGTGGCGTACCTGCTCAAGACC
Source organism: Curtobacterium sp. MCPF17_018 (assembly GCF_003234135.1). Taxonomy (NCBI): domain Bacteria; kingdom Bacillati; phylum Actinomycetota; class Actinomycetes; order Micrococcales; family Microbacteriaceae; genus Curtobacterium; species Curtobacterium sp. MCPF17_018. The sequence goes on from NZ_QKSJ01000025.1 coordinate 16,529, forward strand.
GACCACGCCCTCGACCTGCCCCGCAAGCTGCAGATCGAGTTCTCCGGCGTCGTGCAGCGGCACACCGACACCGAGGGCGGCGAGTTCTCGTCGCAGCGCATCTGGGACGTGTTCCAGGACGAGTACCTGCCCGCGTCGATCGACGACGAGAAGTGGGGCCGGTACGAGCTCACCAAGACGGCGACGTCGAGCGACTTCGAGGGCACGACCTCGCTGTCCGTGGCACTCCGGGTCGACGAGGGCGCGGTCACGGCCGAAGCCGTCGGCACCGGTCCCATCGACGCGTTCCTGAAGGTGCTCGCCGAGCAGGGCGTCCAGGTCACGCTGTACGACTACTCGGAGCACACGATGAGCGCTTCCGGTGACGCGAAGGCCGCGTCCTACGTCGAGCTCGACGTCGACGGCGTGCGTCTCTGGGGCGTCGGCATCGACGCCGACATCTCGACGGCGTCGCTCAAGGCGATCGTGTCCGCGGTGAACCGCGCGGTGCGCGCGGGTGCCGCGGCCGGCGCACCGGAGCTCGTCTCGGCCTGAGACGCAACCAGCCCTGGAGGCACGGTGCGGGTCCGTCCCGCACCGCGCCTCCCGTCTGTGCCCGGTCTTTCCCCCGTCACGCGCGATGGCAGGTCGAATCGGGCGTACCTGGTCGATTCTTCCGACCAGGTACGCCCGATTCCACTCGGTACCCCCGAGCCCCCGCCCGCAGCACACGCGGCTGTCGGCGGGGCGGGGGATACTGGGGGCATGCCGCTGTACCGGGACGAGTGCGTCGTGTTGCGCACGCACAAGCTCGGCGAAGCCGACCGCATCGTCACGATGCTCTCGCGGCAGCACGGCAAGATCCGCGCCGTGGCCAAGGGCGTGCGGCGGACCGCGTCGAAGTTCGGCAGCCGGCTCGAGCCGTTCATGGTCGTCGACGCCCAGTTCTACGAGGGCCGGTCGCTCGACATCGTCACCCAGGCGGAGTCCCTCGGCGCGTACGGGGCCCAGATCGTCGCCGACTACGGCGCGTACACCGCGGCCAGCGCCATGGTCGAGACCGCCGACCGACTGAGCGAGGCCGATGCCGGGCTGCAGCAGTACCTGCTCCTCGTCGGGGCGCTCCGGTCGTTGTCGCGCGGTGAGCACCAGTCCAGCGCGACCCTCGACTCGTACCTGCTCCGCGCGATGAGCATCGCGGGATGGGCCCCCTCGTTCAGTGACTGTGCGGTGACGGGGGAGCCCGGCCCGCACTCGGCGTTCGTGGTGCAGCTCGGTGGTGTCGTCGCCGACCGTGCGGCGCCCCCGGGGACGCCGCGGCTCGACCCGGCGACGCTCGGGGTGCTCGGCTCCCTGCTCGCCGGTGACTGGGCGACGGTCGACGCCACCGACGAGCGGACGCGTTCGCGGGCCTCCGGCGTGGTCGCGGCCTACGCCCAGTGGCACCTGGAACGATCGCTCCGGTCCCTGCCGCACGTCGACCGCTCCGAGCACCCGCTGCCGGTGCCGCAGACCCACGGCGGACCCGAGGCGACGGCGCGCGCGGTGGCCTCGACCCCGGCACCCGCCGTGCCCGAGCCCGACCCTGATCCCGCTGTCGAAGGAGCCCCCACCGCATGAGCCCCCGCCGCCCCGACGACGTCGAACCGTTCCGCCCGATCGACTGGACCGGCGAGACGCCCCCGGCGATCCCGGCCCGGTTCGTGCCGGAGCACGTGGCCATCGTCATGGACGGCAACGGCCGGTGGGCGAACGGCCGCGGCCTGACCCGGATCGAGGGGCACAAGGCGGGCGAGGCCTCGCTGCTCGACGTCGTCGCCGGGGCGATCCAGATCGGCGTCGGGCACGTGTCCGCGTACGCGTTCTCGACGGAGAACTGGAAGCGCTCCCCGGAAGAGGTCCGGTTCCTGATGGGCTTCAACCGCGACGTCATCCGCCGTCGCCGTGACCAGCTGCACCAGTGGGGCGTCAAGGTGCGGTGGGCGGGTCGGCGTCCGAGGCTGTGGCGGAGCGTCATCGACGAGCTCGAGACCGCCGAGCGGATGACGGCGGGCAACGACGTCCTCACGCTGACGATGTGCGTGAACTACGGCGGCCGGAACGAGATCGTCGACGCCGTGCGGGGCATGGCCGAGGACGTCGCCGCCG
>NZ_QKSJ01000026.1:0-14887 GCF_003234135.1 Curtobacterium sp. MCPF17_018
GTCCCGGTCGCTTCCCAGGCGGAGCGGAACATCGGCGGGCCGGCGCTGGCGCGGGTCCGCCGATGTTCCGCTCCGCCTGGGAAGCGACCGGGACGGTCGGGTGTTGAGGGTACCGTGAACAGGGTGCTGGATGATGCTGCGTCGACGACCGGACCGACCACCGGGGCGGCCGCCGGGTCGGTGACCGCCGACGACCTGGACCGCGTCGTCGAGGTGCTCGCGGGCAAGCGCATCGCCGTGCTCTCCGGTGCCGGTCTGAGCACCGACTCCGGCATCCCCGACTACCGCGGCGCCGGGCGGGTGGTGCGCAAGCCGATGACGTTCCAGGAGTTCCTGGCCGACCCCGCGAAACGCCAGCGCTACTGGGCCGGATCGCACCTGGGCTGGCGGAGCTTCGCGTCCGCCGTGCCGAACGACGGGCACCGGGCGCTCGCCGCACTCGAGGACGCCGGGATCGTCGCCGGGGTCATCACGCAGAACGTCGACGGCCTGCACCTGCGCGCCGGGTCCCGCCGCGTCGTCGAGATCCACGGCTCGATGGACCGCGCCGTGTGCCTGCGGTGCGGCCAGGTGTTCTCCCGCTCCGACCTCGCCGCCACCATCGACCGGGCGAACCCCTGGATCGACGAGCCCGGGTCCGTGCAGCTGCAACCGGACGGCGACGTCGAGATCACCGACGTCGAGCGGTTCGTCGTTCCCGCGTGCTCCGTGTGCGGCGGCGACCTGAAGCCCGACGTCGTGTTCTTCGGCGAGTTCGTGCCGGCCGAGAAGTTCCGCGAGGCCGTGTCGATCGTCGCCGACGCCGACGCGCTGCTCGTCGTCGGTTCGTCCCTCACCGTGAACTCGGGCGTGCGGCTGGTCGACCACGCCGCGCGTCGCAAGAACCCGGTGGTCATCGTGAACCGCGGCGAGACCCGCAGTGACCGCCGGGCCGCCGTGAAGCTCGACGCCGGCACCACCGAGACGCTCGTGCACCTGGCGGAGCGGCTCAGCGCGGCGGCATCGACCGACTAGCCGGTCGCGGTCGACGGACGCGCCTGCCGGGCGCGTCTGCGAAGATCGTCGGGTGACGACCCTCCTGTACCTCGTCCGGCACGGCGAGACCGACTGGAACGCGCAGCGCCGCATCCAGGGCTCGACGGACATCCCGCTCAACGACACCGGTCGACGGCAGGCCGCCGAGGCCGCCGAGCTCCTGACCCGCCGGCCGTTCGACGCCGTGGTCGCGTCCCCGCTCTCGCGTGCGGCCGAGACGGGCGCGATCATCGCCGACCGCCTGGGCCTCGACGCGCCGACGACGTACCCGGGCCTGGCGGAGCGCTCCTACGGCGAGGCCGAGGGGCTGACCGACGACGAGGTGTCGGCACGGTACCCGCACGACGACATCCCCGGTCGGGAGTCCCGCTCCGCGCTGCTCGCCCGCGTCACCGAGACCCTCGGCGAGATCGCGGTCCGGTTCGATGCCGGCGTCGTCGTGGTCGCGACCCACGGGGCGGTGATCCGCACCGTCGTGAACGCCGCTGCCCCCGGCACCGCCGACCGCCGCCACACCCCGATCCGGAACGGGTCCATCCACTCGTTCCGGTGGGACCCCGAACGCTTCCACGCGGAACTCGTCCGGTTCGACGACCCGATCGACGACGTGTCCGACGCCACCGGTGGGTCGGCGTTCGAGTACCAGAACCCCTTGGAACGCCGGGGCTGACCGGGGGCTAGGCTCCGACGCACCCGCACACCGGGTGAGGGGAGCCACATGTCCGACGACGGAACCAGCCGACACGGCCAGCATGCCCTCGACCAGCAGGACGACGACCTCGACCGGGTGTTCGGTCCCGAGACGGCGAGCGTCCCGAACCGCACCCGGGCGCGCACCTGGTTCATCATCGGCGGGAGTGTCCTGGCGGTCGCCGCGGTCATCGCGGTGGTGCTCGGCTCGATCATCGGGAGCGTCCAGAACGGCATCGGCGGGGTCTTCCCGCGGCCGGACGTCGCGCTCGACCGGTTCGACACGCGGGTGAGTGCCCTGCCCGGCGTCACCGACGTGCGGCACCACACACCGTCGAAGACCGCGTTCGCGAGCTACGACGCCGTCGCCACCGTCCGCGCCGACCCCACGCTCGACACCGCTGCGCGGGGCGAGCTGGTCGCAGCCATCAGTCGGGCTGCCGACGAGTCGGGCGGCAACGGGGTCCGGGTCGTCGTGATCGCCGACCTCGGCAACCTCGAGATCGGCGTCACCGGTGCCGGCGAGGTCGCGGCGAAGCGCCTGGCACTGGCGGACACGCTCGACCACATCGGCGGTGTCACCGAGGTCCGCTGCTCGTGGGAGCGCGGCGGGGACGCCTCCGACGCCGAGGGCGACCAGTCCATCGTCGTGCGGACCCCGAGACGGGGTGCCGCGGTGCCGCCGATCGTGTCGCGGGTGACCCAGGAGACGCACAGGGTGTTCCCCGGGGCGGACGTGCAGGTCATCGCGCCGGAGTGATCGTACGGTGGTCCTGCGGTGGCCCCGGGGTGGTCGCCCGTGGTTCCGCGGGCGACGTGGAACCAGCGCCAGCCCTCAGCCCCGCCGGTCCCCCACGGCCCGCTCGACGGCCCGGACGACCTGCTCCGCCGAGTCCCGCCACCGGAACCGGCCGGCACGCTCGATCGACTGCCGCGAGGCCTCGTCCCACCGTTCCTCGACCCGCCGGACGGCAGCGGCGACCGCGGACGGCGACGCCGGGTCGAAGTACTCCGCAGCGGAGCCGCCGATCTCCCGGAAGATCGGGATGTCGCTGACGACGACGGGGGTCCCGACGCCCATCGCCTCGACGAGCGGGATGCCGAACCCCTCGTCGTACGACGCGGTCGCCAGCGCCGTGGCCGAACGGAGCACGGACAGGTACTCCTCGTCGGTGGCACCGTCGTGGAACACGATCGCCCCCGCGGGAGCGAGCCCCTCCAGCCGTGTCCGGTCGGCGTCGGACACCCGCGACATGCAGTGCAGCGTCCAGTCCGCCCCGAGGAGCGGGAGCGCCGCCGCGAGCGTCTCGACGTTCTTGTAGGGCATGAACGAGCCCATGTAGACGAGCGAGCGTTCGCGTGGCGCTCCGGTCGCCCGCGGTGTCGCCGGGTCGGCCGCGTTGTAGGCGACCGTCACGGGCCGCTTCGTCAGCCGGTGCTCGGCGATCAGCCCGGCGGTCGTCTCCGACACCGTCACCACCCCGTCGGCGCCGTTCAGCAGGAACCGCTGCGGCGCCCAGGACAGGTGGAACGCCCGCCAGCCGAGCCGCAGCGGCCACGAGAACTCCCGCGGGGGTGTGCGGTTGCGGTAGTAGATCAGGTCGTGCAGCGTCAGGACGAGCGCGTACCGACGACCCCGCGAACCCATCGTCTGCATCGGCGAGAACACCGCGTCGAGCCCGAGCCGGTTGACGCGCCGGGCGACCAGCGGCTCCCCCGCGTCCGTCGGTGCGGGCAGCAGCTCCCACGGCAGGTCGCTCGGCAGCGACTCGAGCTGGCGCTCGTCGCTGACGAGCAGCACGTACTCGTGCCGCTCCGGCAGGTGCGCGACGACCCCGGCGGTGAACCGGCTGATGCCGTCGTGCCGGCCGATCCGCACGTACCGGCAGTCGATGCCGATGCGCAGGCGCGTCACGACGCGTCCGCCGTCCGGGAGGCCCGCCCCGCCCCCGACGGTCGGCGGTCCGTGGCGGCCGCGCCGCGTCCAGTTCGTCCCTGCCGTCCGGCACGTCCGGTCGTGTCCGCCATCCGGCGGAGCACCGCCGCCGCGGCCGGAGCCGGCGTCTCGTAGTGCACCAGGTGGCCGACACCCGGGATCACGACGAGCTCGGCGTCACGGAGACGCTCGGCGAGTGCGCGCTGTTCGGGGACGGCGGTGATGTCGTCGTGCTCGGCCGCGACGAGCAGCACGGGCACGTGGATCCGGTCGGCGTACTCGGACACGTCGTGGGTGACCGAGGTGCGGAACGCCTCGAGCACGCTCGTGCGGTTCGCGAAGGCCGAGAAGTAGCGGTCGTGCTGGTCGTGCACCCATCGGCGGACGGCGGGGTCGTGGGACTTCAGCATCGCGATGCTCATCGCCCGGACGATCGCGCCGTTCCGCAGGATCCCGAGCCCGATCGGCTTCGGCAGCACCGCGCCGGCGCGGTAGTACCCGATCGCGATCGCGGTCCCGACGGCACGCGGTCCCTGCAGGGCCGGGGCCGCGATGGGGTTGACGAGGACGAGCAGTCGGGTGTCGAGCCCGGCGGCGACGGTGGCCGACACCACGATCGACCCGAACGAGTGCCCGAGCACCACGGTGTCGCGGCCGAGCCCGAGCGCGGCGTGGAACCCGTTCAGCCAGACCACGTACGCGTCGATGTCCGACACCGGCAGCGGATCGGACACGCCGAAGCCGGGCAGGTCCGGCACGATCACGCGCGCACCCTGCAGGTGCGCGGCGATGGTCTCGAGACCGTGGTGGTCCCCGCGGAACCCGTGCACGGCGAGCACGGTGCGATCCGAGTCCTCGGGCCCGTAGACCCAGTAGTGCGTGGTCCGGCCGTCGACCTGGACGGCCCGGTGCACGACCGGGGTGGCGGCCATCAACGACTGGTACGGGGAGAGCACGGGCGGTTGCATCCGCGCCAGTCTAGGGAGCGAACCGCACGAAACCCCGGACACCCGCAGCATCTCGCGCCTATCGTGTCCGGGGCGGGCCGCAAGACCGGTCCGTCGACGACGACGAGGAGCACGGTGACCTTCACAGCCCCGATCCAGCTGCCCGGCCTGACGCTCGACCCGCAGTGGTACAAGCGCTCGGTCTTCTACGAGTGCATGATCCGGTCGTTCGTCGACTCCAACGGGGACGGTATCGGCGACATCCAGGGCGTGATCGGCAAGCTCGACTACCTGCAGTGGCTCGGCGTGGACGCCCTGTGGCTGCCGCCGTTCTTCCAGTCGCCGATGCGCGACGGCGGCTACGACATCGCCGACTACAAGGCGATCCTGCCGGAGTTCGGCACGCTCGACGACTTCCGCGAGCTCGTCACGAAGTCGCACGAGCGGAACATGCGCATCGTGATCGACATGGTGATCAACCACACCAGCGACCAGCACGAGTGGTTCCAGCAGTCCCGCGAGGACCCGGACGGCCCCTACGGCGACTTCTACGTCTGGCGGGACACCGACGAGGACTACTCGAACATCCGCATCATCTTCGTCGACACCGAGGAGTCCAACTGGACCTTCGACCCGGTCCGACGACAGTTCTTCTTCCACCGCTTCTTCTCGCACCAGCCCGACCTGAACTTCGAGAACCCGGCGGTCATCGAGGCGATCTACGACGTCGTCCGGCACTGGCTCGACATGGGCGTCGACGGGCTCCGGCTCGACGCGATCCCGTACCTGTTCGAGTCGGAAGAGGGCAACGGCGAGGGCGAGCCGGAGACCCACGAGTTCATCAAGAAGCTCCGCGCGATGGTCGACGACGAGTACCCCGGTCGTGTGCTCCTGGCCGAGGCGAACCAGTGGCCGCGCGAGACGGCGGCGTTCTTCGGCACCGACGAGGAGCCCGAGTGCCACATGGCGTTCGACTTCCCGGTGATGCCGCGCATCTTCTACTCGCTCCGTGCCCAGCACGCCGCCGAGCTCAAGGCGATCCTGTCCGAGACCCTCGACGTGCCGGCCAGCGCGGCGTGGGGCGTCTTCCTCCGCAACCACGACGAGCTCACGCTCGAGATGGTGAGCGAGGAGTACCGGCAGGCGATGTACGGCTGGTACGGCTACGACCCGCGGATGCGCTCGAACATCGGTATCCGCCGTCGTCTCGCGCCCCTGCTCGACAACTCCCGCGCCGAGCTCGAGCTCATCCACGCGCTGCTGTTCTCGCTGCCCGGATCACCGTTCCTGTACTACGGCGACGAGATCGGGATGGGCGACAACATCTGGCTGCCGGACCGCGACTCGTCGCGCACGCCGATGCAGTGGACGCCGGACCGCAACGCCGGCTTCTCGACCGCCGACCCGGGCAAGCTCTACCTGCCCGTCGTCCAGTCGCTCGTGTACAACTACGCGCAGGTCAACGTCGAGGCGCAGCTCGCCCAGTCCCGCTCACTGCTGCACTGGGTCCGGAACGTCATCCACACGCGGAAGGCCCACCCGGTGTTCGGCCTCGGGTCCCTGCACGTGCAGGAGACCTCGAACGACTCGGTGCTCGCCTTCGTCCGCTCGTGGGAGGGCTCCGGCCAGCAGTTCGGCCCGTCCGCCGAGGACGTCCTGTGCGTGTTCTCGTTCGCGACGAACCCGACCTCGGTCACGGTGTCCGCTCCGCAGTTCGCGGGGCGTCCGCTCTACGACCTGTTCGGCGGCGGCTCGTTCCCGTCCTTCGACGAGGACGGCAACGTGACGCTGACCATGGGCACGCAGTCGTTCTACTGGCTGCACGTCGGCGCGCCGACCCGGTAGTCGGGGGTGTCGGTGCGTCCCGTTAGCCTGACCGCGTGACGTTCCCCACAGCACAGCTCGACGCGCCCGCTCCGTCCCAGGACCTCACGGGTCGCCCCTGGTGGCACGCGCTGGGCGTCTTCGACCTCGAGACCACCGGGGTCGACGTCGAGACGGCCCGCATCGTCACAGCCCACGTCGGCCTCATCGACATGACCGGGGCCTCCATCGTCGAGGGTGCCTGGATAGCCGACCCCGGCGTGCCGATCCCCGAGGGCGCCGCCGCCGTGCACGGCTACACGACCGAGCGCGCCCAGGCCGAGGGGCGTCCCGCGGCCGAGGTCGTGGCCGAGATCATCGCCGCGATCGAGGCCGTGTTCGCACGGGGCATCCCGCTGGTGATCTACAACGCCCCGTACGACCTCACCGTCCTCGACCGCGAAGCGAAGCGGCACGGGTTCGCCTCCCCCGTCATCGGCAACGTCGTCGACCCGCTGGTGATCGACAAGGCACTCGACACCTTCCGCAAGGGCAAGCGCACGCTCGAAGCCGCGTCCGAGCTCTACGGCGTCACGCTCGACGACGCGCACGACGCCGGAGCCGACGCGATCGCTGCCGGGCGTGTCGCCCAGGCCATCGCGGGCAAGTACCCGGACGAGCTCGGCATCTCCGCCGAAGAACTCCACCGCAAGCAGGTCGGCTGGTGTGCCGAGCAGGCCACCTCGTTCCAGGACTACATGCGCAAGAAGCGCGACCCGACGTTCACCGCCGACGGCCGCTGGCCCCACCGCAACGGCGCCTGACCCCGCACGGCCCCCGCAAGACACCGGTGTTCGCGCGCCGAACACCCGCAGAACGCGGCGTGACGCGCCAACACCGGTGTTCCGCATTCCGGGGCACACCGCACCCGCCCGCGGCCGCACAACGCGAACGGGCGGCCCTCCCGGAGGAGGACCGCCCGTGGGCGCTGCGTGGGGGCTTCTTACTTGCTGAAGCCCTTGAAGCGCTGGTTGAACTTCTCGACGCGACCGGCCGAGTCGAGGATGCGCTGCTTGCCCGTGTAGAACGGGTGCGAAGCGGACGAGATCTCGACGTCGATGACCGGGTAGGTCGCACCGTCGAGCTCGATGGTCTTGTCGCTGTTCGCGGTCGAACGCGTCAGGAACGTCTCACCGGAGGCCAGGTCACGGAAGACGATGGCGCGGTACTCGGGGTGGGTGTCGGTCTTCATGGAGATTCCTCGATAGCGGTGATGGGATTGCGCGAACTGCGCGGGAAGTCGTCGGCTTGCGCCAGCCGTCCACGATACCAGAGAGACGGCGGGATCGCAGCGCTACGCGGCGCGTGCCGTGTAGCGACCGGCGTCCTTGGTGACCGAGAGGTCGATGCCGAACGCCTCGGTCAGGGTCTGGTCCGTCAGGACCTCGTCGATCGGGCCTGCGGCCTGCACGTGGCCGTCGGCGAGGACGAGCGCGTGGGTGAACCCGGCCGGGATCTCCTCGACGTGGTGGGTCACGATGACGATGGCCGGCGAGTCCGTGCTCTGGGCGTAGCCGCCGAGGGTGCGGACGAGGCTCTCGCGGGCGCCGAGGTCGAGCGACGCGGCCGGTTCGTCGAGGAACAGGATCTCCGGGTCGGTCATCACGGCACGGGCGATCTGCACGCGCTTCTGCTCGCCGTCGCTGAGGTCGCCGAACGTGCGGTCGGAGAAGGACCCCAGGCCCCACTCCTCGAGCACGCGCTGCGCACGGCGGACGTCGAGCTCCTCGTACTCCTCGTTCCAGCGACCCGTCACCGAGTACGCCGCGGTGAGCACGACGTCGATGACCTTCTCGGTCACCGGGATGCGGCGTGCCAGCGCGGTCGACGCGAAACCGATGCGCGGGCGGAGCTCGAACAGGTCGGCGCCGCCGAGTTCGGTACCGAGCACCTCGACGTCGCCCGAGGTCGGGAACGTCTGGGCGCCGGCAATCTGCAGCAGCGTGGTCTTGCCGGCACCGTTCGCGCCGAGCACGACCCAGCGTTCGTCGTCCTGCACCTCCCACGAGATCGCGTCGAGGATGGTGGCCCCGTTGCGGACCACGGAGACGTCTGACAAGCGCACGACCGAGGGCATGCGACCAGCCTACGGGTTCTGGCCGAGCACCTGGTCGTAGACCTGCCGTGTCCTGGTGGCGATCGCGTCCCAGGTGAACTCCGTCTCGACACGGAGCCGTCCGGCGCGCCCCATGAGCTTCGCCAGCCCCTCGTCGGCGAGCACCTCGGTGAGGGTCGCGGCGAGGTCGGCCACGAAGCGGTCGGGATCGGTCGGGGTGCCGGTGCCGTCCTGCACCTGGTCGATCGGGACGATGCGGCCGGTGAGCCCGTCGGCGACGACCTCGGGGATGCCCCCGGTGCCCGTGCCGACGACCGGGATGCCGCACGCCATCGCCTCGAGGTTCACGATGCCGAGCGGCTCGTAGACCGACGGGCACACGAACACGGTGCCCGAGGACAGCACGTTCACGATCTCCTGGTGCGCGAGCATCCGGTCGATCCAGACGACGCCCTCACGGTCGGCCCGGAGCCCGTCGACGAGCTCGGTGACCTCGGCCAGGATCTCGGGGGTGTCCGGCGCGCCGGCGCACAGCACGATCTGCACGTCCGACGGCAGCGACGCCACGGCGCGGAGCAGGTACGGCAGGCCCTTCTGCCGGGTGATGCGTCCGACGAACACGACGCTCGGGCGCGTCGGGTCGATGCCGAGGGCGCGCACGGCGTCCTCGTCGACGGTCGGCTTCCACGCGTCGATGTCGATGCCGTTGTAGACGACGTGGACCTTCGCCGGGTCGATCGACGGGTACGAGCGCAGGATGTCCGCGCGCATGGCCTTCGAGACCGCGATGACGCCGTCGGCGTGCTCGAACGCCTCGCGCTCCATCCAGCTGGACAGGCGGTAGCCGCCGCCGAGCTGCTCGGCCTTCCACGGGCGGAGCGGCTCGAGGCTGTGGGCGGTGACGATGTGGGGGATGCCGTAGGTCAGCTGCGCGATCCGGCCCGCGGAGTTCGCGTACCAGGTGTGCGAGTGCACGAGGTCGGCGCCCTCGACGTCGGCCGCGATGGCCACGTCGGTGCCGAGGGCCTGCAGCGCGCCGTTCGCCTGGCCGAGGCCGTCCGGGGTCCGGTAGCCCCACACGTCGGGTTCGTCACGGAAGGCCCCGAAGGCCCGGACACGGACTTCCGTGTCCGTCCCCGACCGCAACGCGGCGGTGAGTTCGGACACGTGGACACCCGCTCCGCCGTAGACCTCCGGCGGATACTCCCTGGTCAGCAGATCGACTCGCACTGGTTCAACGTAACCGGTTCCCAGTGCTGACGCCTACTGTGAGCGGCATGGCACCAAAGAAGGTCTTCGGCATCGTGCTCGCCGGCGGCGAGGGCAAACGACTCATGCCGCTCACGGCCGATCGCGCGAAGCCCGCCGTCCCGTTCGGCGGCAACTTCCGTCTCATCGACTTCGCACTGTCGAACCTGGTCAACTCCGGTCTGCAGAAGATCGTCGTCCTGACCCAGTACAAGTCGCACAGTCTCGACCGGCACGTCGCGGAGACCTGGCGCATGGAGGGGCTTCTCGGCTCCTACGTCGCGTCCGTCCCCGCGCAGCAGCGGCTCGGCAAGCGCTGGTTCGCCGGCTCGGCCGACGCGATCCTGCAGTCGCTCAACCTGCTGCGCGACGAACGCCCCGACATCGTCGTCGTCGTCGGTGCGGACCACGTGTACCGGATGGACTTCCACCAGATGGTCGAGGCGCACATCGCCTCCGGCCGCAGTGCCACGGTGGCGGCGATCCGTCAGCCGATCGGGCTCGCCGACCAGTTCGGCGTGATCCAGGTGGCCGACGACGACCCCACGAAGATCGAGGCGTTCCTCGAGAAGCCGAAGGACGCCGTCGGTCTGGCCGACTCCCCCGGCGAGATCCTGGCCTCGATGGGCAACTACGTGTTCAACGCGGACGCCCTCGTCGACGCGGTCCTGCGGGACGGCCAGCTCGAGACCTCGGCCCACGACATGGGCGGCGACATCGTCCCCGACTTCGTGGACCGCGGCGACGCCGGCGTGTACGACCTGCAGCGCAACGAGGTCCCCGGTTCCACCGACCGCGACAAGTACTACTGGCGTGACGTGGGCACCATCGACTCGTTCTTCGATGCCCACATGGACCTCATCGCCCCGGTCCCGGTCTTCAACCTGTACAACCAGGACTGGCCGATCTTCAACCAGCAGACGAACCTGCCGCCGGCGAAGTTCGTCCGCGACGCGAACGGCAACACCGGGTCCACGGTGGACTCGCTCGTGTCGCTCGGCTGCCTGGTGTCGGGTGCGCAGGTCGAGCGCAGCATGATCGGGCCCTGGTGCTCGATCGACTCCGGCGCGAAGGTCCTCGACTCGATCGTGTTCGAGCGCGCCACCATCGGCGCCGGGGCGGTCGTCAACCGCGCCATCCTCGACAAGGACGTCGTCCTCGCACCGGGTGCGCAGGTCGGCGTCGACCGGGAGGCCGACGAGGCGCGCGGCTTCACCGTCACCGAGTCCGGCATCACCGTGGTCGGCAAGGGCGTCCGCGTCGACGCGTAGGGCAAAGCATCCGGGGCGCAGCCCCGGACGGACGGCCTGGAGGCACGGCTCGCGTCACGGACGCGGCCGTGCCTTTGGTCTGTCGGTACCGTTGGTGCGTGCCCCGCTTCCTCGTCGTCCTCGATGCCGATTCCACCCTCCTCGAGGACGAGGTGATCGAACTGCTCGCCGACAGCGCCGGGACCCGGCCACAGGTGGCGGCGATCACGGAGCGCGCCATGCGCGGGGAACTCGACTTCGCCGAGAGCCTCCGGGAGCGTGTCGCGACCCTGGCGGGCCTCCAGGCAGACGTCTTCGCCCGGGCACAGCAGGCGGTCCGTGTGACGCGGGGCGCTTACCAGCTCGTCCGTGGGGTGCACGCCGCCGGCGGCACCGTCGGCGTGGTGTCCGGCGGGTTCCACGAGGTGCTCGACCCGTTCGCCGAGCAGCTGGGCCTCGATCACTGCCGGGCGAACCGCCTCGAGGTCACCGACGGCGTGCTCACCGGCCGCGTGCTCGGTGACGTGGTCGACGCGCACGCCAAGGCCGTCGCGCTCCGCGAGTGGGCGGATGCGGACGGGGTGGACCCGGCACGGACGATCGCGATCGGCGACGGCGCGAACGACCTCGAGATGATGCGCGTCGCGGCGCTGTCGGTGGCGTTCGACGCGAAGCCGCGCGTGCGGGAGCAGGCGGACGTCGCGGTCGTCGAACGTGACCTGTCCGCCGTGCTCGCGACGCTCGGCCTGCGCGGCTGAGCCGTCCGGGGGCTCGACGCGTCCGGTTCTTCGCGCTCAGCGACAGTTCACGCTCACGACGGCCCGTGAGCTGTCGCTGCGCGCGAAACGACGTCCCGCGTCGGGCTAGTGCCCCATCCCGAGGCCGCCGTCGACGGGGATGATCGCTCCGGAGACGTACCCGGCGCCGTCGCTCGCCAGGAACAGCGTGGCGTCCGCGACGTCGTCGACCGTGCCGTAGCGGGCGGCCGGGATCGCCTTCTTGAACTCGGCCTGCAGCTCGTCGGAGAGCGCGGCGGTCATGTCCGTCTGGATGAAGCCGGGCGCGACGACGTTGGCGGTGATGCCGCGCGAGCCGAGCTCACGCGTGATGGACCGGGCCATGCCGACCAGAGCGGCCTTCGAGGACGCGTAGTTGACCTGGCCGATCTGGCCGTAGGCGCCCACGACGCTCGACATCAGCACGATGCGGCCGAACTTGGCCTTCATCATGCCCTTCGTGGCGCGCTTGACGACGCGGAAGGTGCCCGTGAGGTTCGTGTCGACCACGCTGGTGAAGTCGTCCTCGGACATGCGGAGGAGCAGCTGGTCGTTCGTGATGCCGGCGTTCGCGACGAGGACCTCGATCGGACCGAGCTCGGCCTCGACCTGCGTGAACGCGGCGTCGACGGAGGCCGTGTCGGTGATGTCGGCCTGCACCGTCAGCGCGCCCTCGGGACCACCCTGACCGCTGCGTGACGTCACGGCGACCCGGTGGCCGGCTGCGACGAACCGCTCGGCCAGCGCGTGTCCGATACCGCGGTTGCCGCCGGTGATGAGGACGGTACGGGGGGTGCTCATGGTCGCTCCGTTCGGTGGGATCTGCTCGGCACGCGGTGCCGGGGACCCGGCGGACACGCCCGGACGAGCGTACCGGAGCGGACGACCCCGCCGGTTCGCGCGCGGCGCACCCACGATCGGTCCGGCGGGATTAGGCTTGACCCCGGGTAGACGGAGACCATCTGTATGAAGAGCACGCACACGAGCATCACGTCGCTGCCGGACACACCGGAGCAGGACCGGGCGCACCGCCTGTCCCGCTACGTCTGGCAGATGGCCATCCGAGTGGTCCTCTTCATCTCCGCAGTGCTCGTGTACTCGATCTGGCACTCGTGGTTGGCGGTCATCCCGATCGTCCTGGCCGCGGTGATCCCCTGGGTCGCCGTCGTCATCGCGAACGCCGGCAGCCGGACCGAGAGCGACATGATCTCCCCCGCCGGGTCCATCGAGCTCTACGACGCCGTCGACCCGCGTCTCCGCGAACAGCAGGAGGACGCCCGGGCGCAGGCCTACCGTGACGAGCAGGACCGCCTCCGCCAGCAGGCGCAGCACGCGCAGGACGAGTGGCAGCGCAACGGCGACCGATCGAAGATGTGGGGACCCCGCTGATGGGTGCGACGTTCGACCTGCAGACGGAACCCGGATCCACCCCGGTCTGCTCACGCGCCGGTTGCGTGTCGACGGCCGGGTGGCGTGTGAACTGGCGCAACCCCCGGATCCACGCGATCGACCGCGTGAAGATCTGGGCCGCGTGTGAAGAACACCGCGACTTCCTCGCCGACTACCTGCGGTCCCGCTCGTTCCCGGTGCGGGTCACCGGCATGCACGAGGACGTCGACCACCTCGACGACGAGCGCGAGTCGACCGCGGCGCCGAAGAACGACGTCGGGGTGCGCTCCACCGGCACCTCGCGATGACCGACGGCTTCGACCCGCAGTCCCGGTACGGCCGTAAGCACGCCGCCAAGCTGCAGCGCGCGTCCGCCCAGTCGGGTGCCCCGGCGCAGCAGCACGACCCCCGCGAACCGTTCGTCGGCTGGCGCTTCGTCCGGAGCCGCCGCTGGCTCGGCTACTTCGCGATCGCCGTCGCCTTCGCCGTCGTGTGCGCACTGTTCGGCATGTGGCAGTGGGACCGCCGCAACGAGGCCGTCCGGCAGAACGAGCAGGTCGCGCAGAACTACGACCACACCCCCGTCCCCCTCGACCGGGCGCTGCCGGAGGCCTCGAGCTGGCAGGACGAGCAGGAGTGGCTCCGGGTCGCCGTGACCGGCCGCTACGACGTCGACTCGCAGCTGCTCGTGCGCAACCGCGTGCACAACGGGCAGCCCGGGTTCGAGGTCCTGACGCCCCTGGTCACGGCCGAGGGTCGCGCCTTCATCGTCGACCGTGGGTGGGTGCCGACCGGCAACGCCCAGGACGCCCCCGACCACGTGCCCGCTCCCCCGTCCGGCGAGGTCACCGCGATCGTCCGCCTGCAGCAGAGCGAACCGCGCATTCCCGGCCGGTCCGACCCGAAGGACACCGACCAGGTGCAGTCGGTCACCCTGGCCGACGTGGCGGACAAGGTCGACGACCCGATCTGGACCGGTGCGTACGGGCAGCTCGCCTCCGAATCCCCCGCTCCGGCCGAGGCCCGCCCGCTCGGCTGGGAGCGTCCGAACGCCGACACCGGGCTGCACCTGAGCTACTTCATCCAGTGGTTCATGTTCGCCGCCGGGGGCTTCGGGTTCCTGGCGTACGTGATGGTGCAGGAGTACCGGAACCTCAACCAGGACGACCCGGAGGAGCGCGAGCGCGCCCTCGAGCGCGAACGCCGCAAGAACGCGAAGCCGAAGACCGACGCCGAGATCGAGGACGAGCTCATCGCATCACGTCGCTGACGCGGCGGCTGCGGCTGCGGCTGCGGCTGCGGCAGCGCTACCGGGTACGGACGACGCCGTCGTCTCCCCAGGACGCCGCCGGATTCGGCGGTGTCTCGCCGACAGCGAGGCGTCCCGCCTGCGCGACGGCGTCTCCACGGCCCGACACGGGGCCACGCGGCGAACGGGAGGCCCGGGGCAGCGCCGCCGCGGGCCTCCCGTCCGTCAGCAGCGCACGTCGACGGCCGCTCGCCGCTCCCGACGACCGGTCACGACCTGCCGCAGGTGCGCCCGCGGGCGGTCGCATCTCGTCGAGCGCCACGTCGCCTGCCGACGGTTGGTGACCACTGCGCGCAACTGAGCGGGGTGTCCTGACCGGGCGGACGCGACGAAGGTCCCCCCGCCCGCCCGGTCAGGACACCCCGCTCAGTTGCGCGCAGTGGTCACC
>NZ_QKSJ01000027.1:0-10066 GCF_003234135.1 Curtobacterium sp. MCPF17_018
AGATGTGTATAAGAGACAGTCCGCCGACTGGTCACGACTCCCCGCCCGCCACACCCCGAGCGGTCACGTCCCGTCGGCTGGACCCCGCCCAGCCGACAGTCTGCGACCACTCGACGCCCGGCAGACGACGCGTCCCGACCACTCACGCACCCCCGAGACCACACGAACTGCCGCTCTCAGCCCCACCGGGCGACGGTTCGCGCCACCCCGGCGAAGCACACACGGCGCGTCGTGCGACCTCGTGCACGTCCGGCACCGGCCGTGCGAAGAGGGCTAGGACGCCTCCGCGTCGGCGCGCAACCGCATCCGCTGCCCGTCGATGTCGACGAGCTGCCGCTGGATCTCGGCGCGACGCTCGGCCTGCTCGTGCGGGTCGGCGCGCTGCAGCTGTCCGAGCAACGAGGCCTTGCGGGCGAGCAGGTCGCGCTCGACCAGGGCCACGACGATGCTCCGGCAGTAGGCCGCCAGGTCCTCCGCGTTGCGCGCGGGGATCGGTGCGAGGGCGAGTTCGTGCGTCAGGGTGCGGAGGGGCGCCGGCACGTCGGCGAGCAGCCGGTCGAGCCAGTCCCCCGCGCCGATGACGTCGACGTTGGCGACCACGGCGTCCCGCACGGCGGCGAGCATCGGCGTCGAGAACGTGGCCGACGCGGCGAGCCCGAGCATCGGTGCTCCGACGGACGTGGGCTGCTGCACCATCGCCATCACGGCGTCGCGCTCCATGCGGCTGATCGGGTCGTTCGGCAGCGAGCGGATCCCGGCGACGGGCTCGTCGGGGGTGTCGGCCCCGTCGGTGCCGGTTCCGGCACGGCCGTCGCGCCCCGTGCCTGCGGACCGGTCGTCCTGGCCGGCGGAGCCCGCACGGCGCCGGGCGGTCTCGACCGACCGACGGACCTCGGGGATCTCCATGCCGAGCCAGCCGGCGAGTTCGCGGACGTACCCCTGCGTCAGGGAGCGGTCGCGGATGCCCGCGAGCACGGGCGCAGCAGCGCGGAGCGCCCCGACGCGACCCTCGACGGTCTCGAGGTCGTGGCCGTCCAGGGTGCGGCGGATCATGAACTCGAACATCGGGCGCTTGTTCGTGACCAGTCGGCGGATGGCGTCGTCACCGCGGGCGAGCCGGAGGTCGCACGGGTCGAGCCCGCCGGGCGCCACGGCGACGTAGGTCTGGGCGGCGAAGCGCTGTTCTTCCGCGAAGGCACGCGAGGCGGCACGCTGCCCGGCCTCGTCGGGGTCGAACGTGAACACGACCTCACCGTTGGCGTTCGGGTCGGCGCCGGCAAGGTCACCGAGCATCGGGCGCAGCACCTTGATGTGGTCGACGCCGAACGACGTGCCACAGGTGGCGACGGCGGTCGTGACACCCGCGACGTGACACGCCATCACGTCGGTGTAGCCCTCGACGATGACGACCTGCTTCTGCTTCGAGATGTCGCGACGGGCCAGGTCGAGCCCGTAGAGCACCTGGCTCTTGTGGTAGATCGGGGTCTCGGGCGTGTTGAGGTACTTGGGACCCTTGTCGTCCTCGAGCAGGCGGCGCGCGCCGAAGCCGATGGTCGCCCCGGTGACGTCGCGGATCGGCCACATCAGACGCCCGCGGAACCGGTCGTACGGCGAGCGGTCGCCCTGGCTGACGAGGCCGGCGGACACGAGTTCTTCCATCGTGAAGCCGCGCCCGCGCAGGTGGTCCTTGAGCATGTCGTAGGACTTCGGCGCGAACCCGACGCCGAAGTGCTGGGCGGCCGAGGGGTCGAACCCGCGCTCCCCCAGGAACCGGCGGGCGGGGTCGGCGGCAGCGGTGGTGAGCTGCCCCGTGAAGTACTCGAGCGCGGCTTCGTTCGCGGCGATCAGCCGGGCCCGGGTGTTGTAGTCGGTGCGCGGCCCGTCGCCCTCTTCGTAGTGCAGGGTGAAGCCGATCTTCGCGGCCATGCGCTCGACCGCCTCGGCGAAGGTGGTGTGGTCCTGCGCCATGATGAAGCTGAAGACGTCGCCGTCCTCGCCGCAGCCGAAGCAGTGGTAACGGCCGACCTGGGGTCGGACGTGGAACGACGGCGAGCGTTCGTCGTGGAAGGGGCAGAGGCCCTTCATCGACCCGACGCCCGCGTGCTTCAGCGTGACGTAGTCGCCCACGACGTCGGCGATGTTGACACGCGAGCGGACCTCGTCGATGTCGTTCCGCGCGATCCTGCCAGCCACCCCTCGATCCTAGTTCGTGGGACCGACGTCGGCGGACCGGTCAGACGGCGATGTGGACCGGGTCACGGTCACCCACCACCAGACGTCGGTGCCACGCGAGTGCGCCCTGGTCGGTCAGGCTCGCGACCTGGTCGACGACGGCACGCAGTCGGCCGGCGTCGTCGCCCGCGGCGTGCCAGTCGGCGGCGAAGCCGGGCTCGAGGTCGGACGCACCCGTCGCCGCCAGCGCGTCGAGCAGTTCGGTGAGCACGCGGCGCTGGTCTTCGTACACGGGCTGGCGGTCGCCGTGGGTCATCACGAAGGCCGCGACGATGCCCTTGAGCACCGCGATCTCGCCGATGATCTCGGGCGGGGTGACGACCGACGCGGCGAACCGCACGAGCGACCCCGAGGCGTAGGACTCGCGGGTGGCCGTCGTGGCGGTGCGGGCGAAGCGTCCGATCAGTTGCGACGTCAGGTTCTTCAGGCGTGCGGCATCACGTCGGGAGCCGTCGTACGCGGTCATCCAGAGCGGCAACTCGCGCAGGCGGTCGAACGCCTCGAGCAGCTCGTCGCGGCTCAGGTCGTCACCGACCCAGGCGTGCATGGCGGTCACGATGTCGTTCTCGCCGACGCGGTCACCCAGGGCCGCGACGTCGATGAACCCGGCGACGACGGCGTCCTCGAAGTCGTGCACGGAGTACGCGATGTCGTCGGCGAGGTCCATGACCTGCGCCTCGATGCAGCGCTGGCGACGCGGGGCGCCGGCGCGGAGCCACTCGAAGGCGTCGTGGTCGTCGTCGTAGAAGCCGAACTTGGTGCGTCCGGAGGACGACTCCGAGACCCCCTGCGCTGCCGGCCACGGGTACTTGCAACTGGCGTCCAACGACGCGCGGGTCAGGTTGAGCCCGTACGGACGGTCGACGTCGGAGCCCGGCCGGACACCGTAGACCTTCGGCTCGAGCCGCGTCAGCAGCCGGAGCGTCTGCGCGTTGCCCTCGAAGCCCCCGATGCCGGTGGCCCAAGCGTTCACGGCGGTCTCGCCGTTGTGCCCGAACGGCGGGTGCCCGATGTCGTGCGCCAGGCACGCGGTGTCGACCACGTCGGGGTCGAGCCCGAGCGAGTCGGCGAGCTCGCGGCCGACCTGCGCGACCTCGAGCGAGTGGGTCAGCCGGTTGCGGGCGAAGTCGAGCCCCGCCGTCGGGCTGAGCACCTGGGTCTTGGCGGCCAGACGCCGGAGGGCACTGGAGTGCAGCAGTCGGGCACGGTCACGGGCGAAGTCCGAGCGGCGGTTGCCGTGTTCTTCGGGGAGCCAGCGCTCCGCGTCGGCCGGGCCGTACGAGGCGGCGGCGCTCATCCGCCGCTGTGGTGCAGCTCGGCGGCGGCCAGGACCTTGCGGAACTCGGAGTCGACGTCGCGGCTCTCGAGCCAGCGGTCGGGCAGCGCGGTGCGCTTCGGGTGCCCGGCACGACCGCGCGGCCCCTCGGCGTCCGCACCCGGGTACGGCGCGTCGTGGTCGAGCTGGCCGAGGAAGTCGTCGATCTCCTGCAGGCTCGACGCCATCGCCAAGCCGGCCCGGACGTCGCTGCCGATCGGGTACCCCTTGAAGTACCAGGCCACGTGCTTGCGGATGTCGCGGCAGGCGTGTTCTTCGTCGCCGAAGAACTCGACGAGCAGCTCGGCGTGCCGGCGGAACCCGTCGGCGACCTCGCCCAGGGACGGCATGTACCGGAGCCCCTCGCCACGGAACGCCGCGGCCAGGTCACCGAACAGCCACGGACGGCCGAGGCAGCCACGCCCGACGACCACGCCGTCGGCACCGGTCTCGTCGATCATCCGGAGCGCGTCGGCGGCCGACCAGATGTCGCCGTTGCCGAGGATCGGGATGTCGGTGACGGTCTCCTTCAGCGTGGCGATCGCGGACCAGTCGGCGTGCCCGGAGTAGTGCTCGTTCGCGGTGCGGGCGTGCAGCGACACCGCGGCGACACCGGCGTCGCGCGCGATGCGTGCGGCGTCGAGGTAGGTCAGGTGGTCCTCGTCGATGCCCTTGCGCATCTTCACCGTGACGGGGACGTCGCCCGCGGCACGCACGGTCTTGGTGACGAGTTCGCGGAACAGGTCGAGTTTCCAGGGCAGGGCCGCGCCGCCGCCCTTGCGGGTGACCTTGGGCACCGGGCACCCGAAATTCAGGTCGATGTGGTCGGCACGGTCCTCGCCCACCAGGATCGACGCCGCTTCGGCCACGGTGTTCGGCTCGACGCCGTACAGCTGGATCGATCGCGGGGTCTCGGACTCGTGGTGCTGGATGAGCTGCATCGACACGGGGGTCCGTTCGACCAGCGCCCGTGAGGTGATCATCTCGCACACGTAGAGCCCGGCGCCGTACTCGCGGCACAGCCGGCGGTACGCCATGTTCGTGATCCCGGCCATCGGCGCGAGCACCACCGGCACGTCGACCTCGATCGGGCCGATGCGCAGGGGGCCGCCGACTCGCGAGGCGGGTGCTTGTGTGATCGTCATACCTGTCCCATCTTCCCACGTCGGTGCGCGCCGGTAGCGTTCTCCACATGACGACCGACGCCAGCACCCGGTTCGACGCCGACGCCCGGGCCCGTGGCCTGCCGGTCGAAGTGGTCGAGCGCCCGGCCGCGAACTCCCTGCACGAGGCAGCCGAACTGCTCGGCATCGAGCCCGGCGACATCGTCAAGACCCTGGTGGTGAAGCGCCACGACGGCGGGTTCCTGCTCGCCCTGGTGCCTGGCGGCCGCAGCATCGCCTGGAAGAAACTCCGCACGGTCGTCGGCGTCAACAAGCTCTCGATGCCCGACGCCGCCACCGCGCTCGGGGCGTCCGGCTACGAGCGCGGCACCATCACGCCGATCGGTGCCACGGGCGACCTGCCGGTGTACGCCGACGAACGCATCGCCGGCCGCCGGGTCGCCCTGGGCGCCGGCCGGCACGGTGCGAGCGCCTTCGTCGACGCCGACGAGCTCGTCGCCGCCTACGGCGCGACCGTCGCCGACATCACCGACGAGGAACCGCAGCGCGGCTGACGCAGCCGTCAGTCCGGCACCTCGGACCAGTCGCCCTCGGCGCCGGCGAACGAGCCGGCGTCGATCAGGCACGCGTCGCCCTCGCAGACCGGCGCACCGCCGGGCGTGACGAGCGTCAACAACGCGGGACGGGCCTCCAGGCCGGGAACGCCGGGAGAACCGGAGACGCCCGGCAGCCCCGTGAGCGCGTCGGGTACAGACGGCACCGACGTCACGGCCTGGAGGCGCACCGCGCCCTGGTCGCTGATGGTCATGTCCGTCATCGGGTCACCGCCACGTCCGCGCTCGCGTCGTCCGCAGCGCGCTCGGCCGCCGAGGCGACCTCCTCCGGCGTGGTCTCGCGGAGCGCGACCACCTGGCGGAGCACCTGCTCGAACGCCGTGGGGTCCTGGGCGCCGGAGACGCCGTACTTGCCGTCGATGACGAAGAACGGCACGCCGTTGATCCCGTACGCCTGCGCCTGGGCCTGGTCGGCGCGGACCGCAGCGAGCTGGGCGTCGTCGCGCAGGGTGCTGAGGACCTCGTCGCGGTCGAGGCCGATCTCCGCCGCCAGGTCGGCGAGCGAGGCCTCCTGTCCGACGTGCTCGCCGCGCTCGAAGTAGGCGGTGAACAGGCGCTCGACCATCTCGAGCTGCTTGCCGTGCTGCTTGGCGAGGTGGATGACCTGGTGGGCCTTCACCGTGTTGGTGTGGTGCATGGCCTCGAAGTCGTAGCTGAGGCCGACGCCCGCGGCGATGGCGGTGACCTGGTCGAGCATCTGCTGCGCCTGGTCGACGGGCATGCCCTTGTGGCCCGAGAGGAACTCGGCCTCGGTGCCCTCGAAGTCGACGGGGGTGTCGGGGCTCAGCTCGAAGGAGTGGTACTCGACCTCGACGGGGCGGCCCTCGCTCGAGGCGCCGAACGCGGCGACGCCGGCCTCGAACTTGCGCTTGCCGATGTAGCACCAGGGGCAGGCGATGTCCGACCAGACATCGACCTTCACGGAGTCGTTCATGCTCAGCCCAACGCGCGGCGTGCGCGCGCATTCCCGGGCCGGCAGCAAGACACCGGTGTTCGCAGGTCGAACACCCGACTGCGGGTGTGCAACGCACGAACACCGGTGTCTCGCGGGAGGACGAACCCCTACGCGCCGAGCAACCGCTGCGCCAGGTACCCCTGCAGCTGGTCGAGCGAGACGCGCTCCTGGCCCATGGTGTCGCGCTCGCGCACCGTGACGGCCTTGTCCTCGAGCGTGTCGAAGTCGACCGTGATGCAGAACGGCGTGCCGATCTCGTCGTGGCGACGGTAGCGACGGCCGATGGCACCGGCGTCGTCGAAGTCCACGTTCCAGTTCTTGCGCAGGTCGTCGGCCAGGCCGCGGGCGACCGGCGAGAGCTGCTCGTTGCGCGACAGCGGCAGGACGGCGGCCTTCACCGGGGCCAGGCGCGGGTCGAGGCGCAGGACCGTGCGCTTGTCGACGCCGCCCTTCGCGTTGGGGGCCTCGTCCTCGTGGTAGGAGTCGAGCAGGAACGCCATGAGCGCACGGGTCAGACCGAACGACGGCTCGATGACGTACGGCACGTACTTCTCGTTGGCGGCCTGGTCGAAGAAGCGGAGGTCCTGGCCGGACGCCTCGATGTGGTTGTTCAGGTCGAAGTCGGTGCGGTTCGCGACGCCCATCAGCTCGCCCCACTCCGAGCCGGTGAAGCCGAAACGGTACTCGATGTCGGCGGTGGCGTCGGAGTAGTGCGCCCGCTCGCCGTCCGGCACGTCGAAGCGGCGCAGGTTCTCCGGGTCGATGCCGAGGTCGGTGTAGAACGCCACCGAGTCGGCGATCCACTGCTCGTAGTGCTCCTGGGCGGAGGTCGGCGGCACGAAGTACTCGATCTCCATCTGCTCGAACTCGCGCGTGCGGAAGATGAAGTTGCCGGGCGTGATCTCGTTGCGGAACGCCTTGCCGACCTGACCGATGCCGAACGGGGGCTTCATGCGGCTCGTCGTGACGACCTGCGCGAAGTCGACGAAGATGCCCTGCGCCGTCTCGGGGCGCAGGAAGTTCAGGCCCTCTTCCGACTCGACCGGGCCGAGGTAGGTCTTGAGCATCCCGGAGAACTCGCGGGGCTCGGTCCACTCGCCGCGGGTGCCGCAGTTCGGGCAGGCGACCTCGGCCATGCCACCCTCGGGGGCGCGGCCCTTCTTCGCCTCGAACGCCTCGAGGAGGTGGTCCTCGCGGAACCGGTGGTGGCAGTGCAGGCACTCGACCAGCGGGTCGGTGAAGGTCGCGACGTGCCCGGAGGCCTCCCACACCTTGCGGGGCAGGATCACCGCGGAGTCGAGCCCGACCATGTCCCCACGGCCGCGGACGAACCGCTGCCACCACTGGCGCTTGATGTTCTCCTTGAGCTCCACACCGAGGGGCCCGTAGTCCCATGCGGAGCGGGAGCCTCCGTAGATCTCACCCGACTGGAAGACGAAGCCGCGGCGCTTGGCCAGGGCGATGACGCTGTCGAGACGGGAGGGCTGTGCCAAAGGGTGCTCCAGAGGTCGCCGAGCTGGGTGCTCGGTGCGGAAACGGTCCGGGCAAGACTACCGGCGATCGAGGCCCGGGAGGCCCGCCACGGGTCCGCCCTCCACGCTCACCTTGCCGACGTGCCCGGCCCCACCCCACCCAGCGCGGCCACGACGTCGGTCACGTCGGACTCGTCGTTCCACAGGTGGAACGCGATGCGCAGTCGCCCGGCACGCCCCGAGGCGGTGACGCCTGCGGCGGTGAGTGCCCGGAGGGCCGCCCCGTCGGCGTCCGCGAACGTCACGATCGCCTGCCCGTCGCCCTGCCGAGGCGACCCGAGGGCATCGCACAGCCGATCCGCGAGACCGGTGGCGTGCCTCCAGACCGCCCGCTGGTCGAGCGCGACCGCGTGCTCGAGCGCGGCCACGGCACCGGGCCACGCCTGCCAGGCCGGCGAGACGTCGAAGCGACGCGCGTCGTCGGCCAGGTGCATGGCGGGGCCGTAGCAGGAGGACCAGACGTCCTCGCCCGCGTACCAGCCGGCCTGCACCGGGCGGAGCCGACCGAGAGCGGTGTCGGAGAGCGTCATGAAGGCGACGCCGCGCGGAGCACAGAGCCACTTGTAGGTGTGCGTGAGCGTCACGTCGAACACTGCGGCGTCGACGGGCAGGACGCCGGCGGCCTGCGTGAGGTCGCAGAGGGTCAGGGCACCGACGCGTCGGGCGGCGGCCACGACCGGGTCGGGGTCGGTGACCACGCCGGTCGCGGACTGCACCGCGGACCACGCGACGAGGGCGGTCCCGGGCCCGACCGAGGCGGCGAGCCGCTCGAGCGGGACGCTCCGGACCCGGACGCCGCGGTGCGCCTGGGCGAGGAACGGGAAGACGACCGAGCTGAAGTCGCCGTCGGGGACGACCACCTCGGCGCCGTCCGGCAGCGCGTCGGCGACGACCGCGGCCATCACCGAGGTCTGCGAGCCCGTCGCGACGCGCTCAGCCGGGACGCCGACCAGCGCGGCGAAGAGCGCACGTCCCCGCTCGACCAGCGCGCCGTACCGGGCGGGCGACGTCTCGGCCCGGGACCACGCGTCGAGGTCGGCCCGCTGGGCGGCGAGGGTGCCGCGGGTCGGCAGGCCCGCGGTGCACGCGGCCAGGTAGCCGCGGCCGGCGGGGAAGGAGTCCATGCGGACAGCGTCCTCGTTCCCGTCCCATCACACCAGAGCCGGTTCGTTGTGCCACCGATAACATCGGGTGATGGACGAGATCGATCCCCAGTTGCTCCGGGTCCTGCGCGCCGTGGCCGACGGTGGGTCGATCACCCGCGCCGCCGCCGCACTCGGGTCGAGCCAGCCGGCCGTCAGTCAGCTGCTGGCCCGGGCCGAGCAGCGTCTCGGCCACGCGCTGGTCCTGCGCGGCGGACGGGGCGCGACCCTCACGCATGCGGGGCAGGTGCTCGCCGACCACGCCCTGCACGTCCAGGCCGCGCTGACCGCGGCGCGCGAGGACCTCGACGCCGTCGGCGGACTCAGCCGTGGCCGGGTGCGACTCGCCGGGTTCCCGAGCGCGTCCTCCGCCCTCGTGCCCGCGGTGCTCGCCCGGCTCGCCGCGACGGCGCCCGGCGTGACGACCTCGTACGTCGAGGTGGAGCCTCCTGAGGCACTCGACCTGCTACGCGGCGGCGAGGTGGACGTCGCCCTCACCTTCACCTACGTCGGCGACGAGGTCGGGACCACCCCGGACCCGGGCCTCGTCACCCGGGCACTCGGTCGTGACCCGCTCGCGCTGGTGACGCCGGTCGACCCGGGAGGCGCGGAGCGACTCCGCCCTGCCGGCTCCACCGTCGTGGACCTCGCGTCCCACCACGACGCCCGGTGGATCGGGGGCTGCCCGCGTTGCCGTGGGCACCTGCTCGCCTCGTGCGCGAGCGCGGGGTTCACGCCGGACATCGTGCTGGAGACGGACAACGCGGCCGCGGTGGTGGGACTCGTCGCCGCAGGGCTCGGGGTGGCGCTGCTCCCCCGGCTGGCACTCGCGACGACGGTCATCCCCGCCGGTGTCGCGATCGACCCCGTGGACGACGAGCTCGCCCGGCGGGTCGAGGTCGTCGTCGCCCGTGGTGCCGACCGTGTGCCGAGCGTCCGTGCGGCACTCGACGCGGTGCGCTCCGCGGCCCACCTGCTCGAGGGGCCGCTGCCGGGCTGAGCCGGGGCGCGCGCCGAGTCTCGGCTGCACGGACACTCCGCGCCGGCCAGACGGCTCAAGCTGTCCGCGGAACCGAGACTCGGTCTCGGCCCGGCGGCCCGGCGGCCGGGCGGCCGGGCCGCGGCCGGGCGGCCGGGCGGCCGGCCGCGGCC
>NZ_QKSJ01000028.1:0-5551 GCF_003234135.1 Curtobacterium sp. MCPF17_018
AGTGCGTCTGGTCCTTGAGAACTCAACAGCGTGCACATTGTCAATGCCAATTTATTGATTGACCTCGTGCCTGGTCGGTTTGCCGATCGGGTCATGAAGCAATTCCTTTTGGATTGAAGATTGTCAGTAGACAGTCAACAGTCAGAATCAACTCGGTCTGATGCCTTCGGGTGTTGGGTCTGTATTTTTTTACGGAGAGTTTGATCCTGGCTCAGGACGAACGCTGGCGGCGTGCTTAACACATGCAAGTCGAACGATGATGCCCAGCTTGCTGGGTGGATTAGTGGCGAACGGGTGAGTAACACGTGAGTAACCTGCCCCTGACTCTGGGATAAGCGTTGGAAACGACGTCTAATACTGGATATGATCACTGGCCGCATGGTCTGGTGGTGGAAAGATTTTTTGGTTGGGGATGGACTCGCGGCCTATCAGCTTGTTGGTGAGGTAATGGCTCACCAAGGCGACGACGGGTAGCCGGCCTGAGAGGGTGACCGGCCACACTGGGACTGAGACACGGCCCAGACTCCTACGGGAGGCAGCAGTGGGGAATATTGCACAATGGGCGAAAGCCTGATGCAGCAACGCCGCGTGAGGGATGACGGCCTTCGGGTTGTAAACCTCTTTTAGTAGGGAAGAAGCGAAAGTGACGGTACCTGCAGAAAAAGCACCGGCTAACTACGTGCCAGCAGCCGCGGTAATACGTAGGGTGCAAGCGTTGTCCGGAATTATTGGGCGTAAAGAGCTCGTAGGCGGTTTGTCGCGTCTGCTGTGAAATCCCGAGGCTCAACCTCGGGCTTGCAGTGGGTACGGGCAGACTAGAGTGCGGTAGGGGAGATTGGAATTCCTGGTGTAGCGGTGGAATGCGCAGATATCAGGAGGAACACCGATGGCGAAGGCAGATCTCTGGGCCGTAACTGACGCTGAGGAGCGAAAGCATGGGGAGCGAACAGGATTAGATACCCTGGTAGTCCATGCCGTAAACGTTGGGCGCTAGATGTAGGGACCTTTCCACGGTTTCTGTGTCGTAGCTAACGCATTAAGCGCCCCGCCTGGGGAGTACGGCCGCAAGGCTAAAACTCAAAGGAATTGACGGGGGCCCGCACAAGCGGCGGAGCATGCGGATTAATTCGATGCAACGCGAAGAACCTTACCAAGGCTTGACATACACCGGAAACGGCCAGAGATGGTCGCCCCCTTGTGGTCGGTGTACAGGTGGTGCATGGTTGTCGTCAGCTCGTGTCGTGAGATGTTGGGTTAAGTCCCGCAACGAGCGCAACCCTCGTTCTATGTTGCCAGCGGGTTATGCCGGGGACTCATAGGAGACTGCCGGGGTCAACTCGGAGGAAGGTGGGGATGACGTCAAATCATCATGCCCCTTATGTCTTGGGCTTCACGCATGCTACAATGGCCGGTACAAAGGGCTGCGATACCGTAAGGTGGAGCGAATCCCAAAAAGCCGGTCTCAGTTCGGATTGAGGTCTGCAACTCGACCTCATGAAGTCGGAGTCGCTAGTAATCGCAGATCAGCAACGCTGCGGTGAATACGTTCCCGGGCCTTGTACACACCGCCCGTCAAGTCATGAAAGTCGGTAACACCCGAAGCCGGTGGCCTAACCCTTGTGGAAGGAGCCGTCGAAGGTGGGATCGGTGATTAGGACTAAGTCGTAACAAGGTAGCCGTACCGGAAGGTGCGGCTGGATCACCTCCTTTCTAAGGAGCATCTGGTCAGTGCTGGTCGCTCATCATGGGTGGTTGGTTGCTGGTCCAGGCGCCTGATTCGGACCGAACGTGTCCGACGGGTAGCTCATGGGTGGAACATTGACAGTGCAGTTGGGAGTGATGCTTCCGACCTCAGTACGCTCTGCTTGCAGGGTTGGGACGGGTCGAAGGTGGAGCTGCTGGCTGGTGCACGTTGTTGGGTCCTGAGGGACCAGGCTTCCTGCTGACGCGTGAGTGTTGGTGGGGGTTGGGCCTACGGGTCCTTCGTCGGGCCAGGGTGAACCTACCGTTGTGGTGGGGGAGTGCTGGTGCCGATCGTATGTTGAGAACTACACAGTGGACGCGAGCATCTTTGATTCGCGTCATCCATGACCGGCCTTCGGGTTGGTGTGGTGACGTTGGATCGCAATTTTAATCTTTGTGGTCAAGTTTCTAAGAGCAAACGGTGGATGCCTTGGCATCTGGAGCCGATGAAGGACGTAGAAATCTGCGATAAGCCTCGGGGAGCTGATAATCGAGCCTCGATCCGAGGATTTCCGAATGGGGAAACCCCGCCAGGCGTTTTGCGACCTGGTGACTCCCGCCTGAATATATAGGGCGGGTAGAGGGAACGTGGGGAAGTGAAACATCTCAGTACCCACAGGAAGAGAAAACAACATGTGATTCCGTGAGTAGTGGCGAGCGAAAGCGGATGAGGCTAAACCGATCATGTGTGATAGCCGGCGGGCGTTGCATGGTCGGGGTTGTGGGACACGTCACTCAGTTCTGCCGGACTGGGACGGTTACAGCGCATCATAGTCGAACCGGTTTGAAAGCCGGGCCGTAGTGGGTGCCAGCCCCGTAGACGAAATGGTGTTATGGCCGGATGTGTATCCCAAGTAGCACGGGGCCCGAGAAATCCCGTGTGAATCTGTCAGGACCACCTGATAAGCCTAAATACTCCCAGATGACCGATAGCGGACAAGTACCGTGAGGGAAAGGTGAAAAGTACCCCGGGAGGGGAGTGAAATAGTACCTGAAACCGTTTGCTTACAAACCGTCGGAGCCTCCTTAGTAGGGGTGACGGCGTGCCTTTTGAAGAATGAGCCTGCGAGTTAGTGATATGTGGCGAGGTTAACCCGTGAGGGGCAGCCGTAGCGAAAGCGAGTCTGAATAGGGCGTTTGAGTCGCATGTTCTAGACCCGAAGCGAAGTGATCTATCCATGGCCAGGTTGAAGCGACGGTAAGACGTCGTGGAGGACCGAACCCACTTCAGTTGAAAATGGAGGGGATGAGCTGTGGATAGGGGTGAAAGGCCAATCAAACTTCGTGATAGCTGGTTCTCTCCGAAATGCATTTAGGTGCAGCGTTGCGTGTTTCTCGCCGGAGGTAGAGCTACTGGATGGCCGATGGGCCTCAACAGGTTACTGACGTCAGCCAAACTCCGAATGCCGGTGAGTGAGAGCGCAGCAGTGAGACGGTGGGGGATAAGCTTCATCGTCGAGAGGGAAACAACCCAGACTACCAACTAAGGTCCCTAAGCGTGTGCTAAGTGGGAAAGGATGTGGAGTTGCACAGACAACCAGGAGGTTGGCTTAGAAGCAGCCACCCTTGAAAGAGTGCGTAATAGCTCACTGGTCAAGTGATTCCGCGCCGACAATGTAACGGGGCTCAAGCACACCACCGAAGTTGTAGATTTCGCACTATAGACAAGCCTTCGTGGTTCAGTCGTGCGGAGTGGTAGGAGAGCGTCGTGTGGCGAGTGAAGCGGCGGAGTGATCCAGCCGTGGACGCTACACGAGTGAGAATGCAGGCATGAGTAGCGAAAGACGGGTGAGAAACCCGTCCTCCGAAAGACCAAGGGTTCCAGGGCCAGGTTAATCCGCCCTGGGTAAGTCGGGACCTAAGGCGAGGCCGACAGGCGTAGTCGATGGACAACGGGTTGATATTCCCGTACCGGCGAACAACCGCCCAAGCTAATCCAGTGGTGCTAAGAGTCCTAACCCGGTACAACCGGATCCCTTCGGGGTGATGGTGGCCGGTCTAACGCTCGACCCCATGCTGGTGCGGTTAGCGTATGAACAGGTGTGACGCAGGAAGGTAGCTGAGCCAGGCGATGGTATCCGTAAGGTGAACCTGGTGTAAGGATGTAGGGCTGACGATAGGCAAATCCGTCGTCTGTGTGCCTGAGATCCGACGCGTACCCGTAAGGGGAAATCAGTGATCCTATGCTGCCGAGAAAAGCATCGACGCGAGGTTGCAGCCGCCCGTACCCGAAACCGACTCAGGTGGTCAGGTAGAGAATACCAAGGAGATCGAGAGAATCGTGGTTAAGGAACTCGGCAAAATGCCCCCGTAACTTCGGGAGAAGGGGGGCCGGACACGTGACCGGATTTACTCCGTGAGCGTTGAAGGCCGCAGAGACCAGTGGGAAGCGACTGTTTACTAAAAACACAGGTCCGTGCGAAGTCGCAAGACGATGTATACGGACTGACGCCTGCCCGGTGCTGGAAGGTTAAGAGGAAGGGTTAGCCTTTGGGCGAAGCTCTGAATTTAAGCCCCAGTAAACGGCGGTGGTAACTATAACCATCCTAAGGTAGCGAAATTCCTTGTCGGGTAAGTTCCGACCTGCACGAATGGCGTAACGACTTCCCAGCTGTCTCAACCGCGAACTCGGCGAAATTGCACTACGAGTAAAGATGCTCGTTACGCGCAGCAGGACGGAAAGACCCCGTGACCTTTACTACAGTTTGGTATTGGTGTTCGGAGTGGCTTGTGTAGGATAGGTGGGAGACTGTGAAGCGGGCACGCTAGTGTTCGTGGAGTCATTGTTGAAATACCACTCTGGTCACTTTGGATGTCTAACGTAGGACCCTGATCGGGTTCATGGACAGTGCCTGATGGGTAGTTTAACTGGGGCGGTTGCCTCCCAAAGAGTAACGGAGGCGCCCAAAGGTTCCCTCAACCTGGTTGGCAATCAGGTGGCGAGTGTAAGTGCACAAGGGAGCTTGACTGTGAGACTGACAGGTCGAGCAGGGACGAAAGTCGGGACTAGTGATCCGGCAGTGGCTTGTGGAAGCGCTGTCGCTCAACGGATAAAAGGTACCTCGGGGATAACAGGCTGATCTTGCCCAAGAGTCCATATCGACGGCATGGTTTGGCACCTCGATGTCGGCTCGTCGCATCCTGGGGCTGGAGTAGGTCCCAAGGGTTGGGCTGTTCGCCCATTAAAGCGGTACGCGAGCTGGGTTTAGAACGTCGTGAGACAGTTCGGTCCCTATCCGCTGCGCGCGTTGGAAATTTGAGAAGATCTATCCCTAGTACGAGAGGACCGGGATGGACGAACCTCTGGTGTGTCAGTTGTTCTGCCAAGGGCACCGCTGATTAGCTACGTTCGGACCGGATAACCGCTGAAAGCATCTAAGCGGGAAGCCGTCTTCGAGATGAGATTTCCATGCACCTTGAGTGTGAGAGGCTCCCAGCAGACTACTGGGTTGATAGGCCGGATGTGGAAGCGGGGACTAACGACCCGTGGAGCTGACCGGTACTAATAAGCCGAAGACTTGATAACACACTGATTTCCGTGCACTTGTTGCACGGGCTCGCGTCCACTTTGTGGTTCCCGACAGACGATCGGGAATCGAAACTGAATACACCGCTCTGTCCTCTTCACGGGGGCAGCAGTCGGGACAGCTTTGAGACCAAATGCATGATCTGGTCGAGAGTGTTCCGGTGGTCATAGCGAGAGGGAAACGCCCGGTCACATTCCGAACCCGGAAGCTAAGCCTCTCAGCGCCGATGGTACTGCAAGGGGGACCTTGTGGGAGAGTAGGACGCCGCCGGACTTAACGTA
>NZ_QKSJ01000029.1:0-877 GCF_003234135.1 Curtobacterium sp. MCPF17_018
TCCTCGTGTGCGGCGACCTGCTGCAGGAGCAGGTTGGCTTTGTCGACACCGGTCTGCACGGCATCGGCGCCCGCGACCCATCGCAGCGGCGGCTCGTCGGAATCGATCAACGAGACCAGGCCAGCAGCGAGCTTGGTGGGATCACCGCCCTGCTTGCCGTTCATGCTCTTCCATGCCTCGATGGTCGTCGCGGTGCGCTCGGCGTAGTCGTCGATGGATAGCTCCGGCCAGATGGTGGAAGCTCCTTCGACGAGTAGCTCGGTCCGGAAGAAGCCAGGCTCGACGATCATGGTCGAGACACCGTACGGCGCGAGGTCGTACCGGATGGACTCCATCCACCCTTCGAGGGCGAACTTCGACGCGCAGTACGCCGCGACGAACTCCTGACCGACGAGGCCGGCAGTTGAGCTGATCGTGACGATCTGCCCGCTGCGCTGACGACGCATGACGGGTAGGACCGCCCGGGTGACGTTGAGCGGGCCGAAGAAGTTCGTTTCCATCTGCTGCCGCATCTGCTCAGGACTGATCTCCTCGAAGAACCCTGCGTAG
Source organism: Curtobacterium sp. MCPF17_018 (assembly GCF_003234135.1). NCBI lineage: Bacteria > Bacillati > Actinomycetota > Actinomycetes > Micrococcales > Microbacteriaceae > Curtobacterium > Curtobacterium sp. MCPF17_018. The sequence goes on from NZ_QKSJ01000029.1 coordinate 550, forward strand.
AACAGGCCGGCGTTGTTCACGAGCACGTCGATCCGTCCGAAGCGGGAGACCGCGGCGTCCGCGGCGGCCCGCGCCGCGTCTTCGTCGGTGATGTCGAGCGACACTGCCAGCAGGTCCTCCCGCTCACCGAACACCTCGGTGACCTTCGCGGCATCACGCGCGGTGGCAACGACGCGGTGGCCGGCGGCGAGGGCGGCCCGGGTCAGGTCGATGCCCATCCCGCGTGCTGCGCCGGTGATGAACCAAACGGTGGAGTCAGTCATGGGTGTGCCTTTCGATCGGGAACACCGCAAGTGAACGACGCCGTCACGTCCGGAAACAGACTCCG